>CBDUOF010000116.1:0-14062 GCA_965368765.1 uncultured Anaerolineae bacterium
ATAAGGATGGCAATGCTGATTCCAATAATCTGTACTCTTGACAATCGAAGAATGAAGCGAATCAACCGTTTCAAAACGCCGCCCTTTCAAAGATAAGAACTTAAGCGTTTTCCACCAAGGCCTATGAGTGAGGATCCCCTAATCAAAACGGGTAAAGTCCATCTGTGCGAGAATGAACCAGGCCATGAAAATCGGTACTCCATCGGTACTCCAAATGAGATGAAAAGTGATTTTAGCACAGCATGGCATGGAGGCGCGTCTGGGGTTTATCCTCAGGGGGTATGGATGTTGGTGAAATCGCAAGCCCAGATTTCGTGGGCATGGTTCTTGAGGAAGGTGCGCCAATTCTGTCCCCCGGATCGCTTTCTGACCTGTTTGATATATTTCCTGATGGTTCGTTTGTCCACCACAATCGCTAGCTAGAGCAGTTCACCATGTATTTTCTTAGTGCCCCAGCGGGGATTCTCTCTGGCCATCTGCTTGATGAGAGCGATGGTTTCGGGAGGGAGGCGTGGCTCGCGGCTCTTGGGTGTGGACTTCCATTTCCAGTAGCGTCGAAACAGTTCCCGATGCCAGCGCAAGATGGTGTCTGGTTGGACGATGTGAAGGGCAGATTGCCAGAAATTAGTTAAACGAGCCAGAAAAGTCAGTCGCGTGCGGTCACTAAGGGTGAACTTGGGACTTTTGACCGAGCGTTTGAGGACAATTAGCTGCTGACGCAGGATTGCATTTTCGACGACCAAATCGGATTTAGATCGAGACAAGTCCCCAACGGCATCAACAGCGAGCGTGACTGTAGCTGGTTTAGTCCATTGTTCGAAATTGGCACGATTAGGGCTGGGAGACAGTGCGGATGCCCGGCGACTAGACATTCCCGGCCAGAGGCATCTGGCACCGGGCATTGACCTTGCTTCCAGGGACACAGGCTTACTCCGTGAACTTAGGTTGGGAATACCAATTGAAATAACGCAGTTACTTCTTCTAGCTTAAACGCTTGCACAAACGGCTGGCAAACGGCCGTTTGTGTAAGCTACAAACAACAGGCTGAAAATCAGCCCAAAAAACTATCAAAATGAGGTGTAATTCCATGAAACAAAAATCTGTTTATCTCTTTTTTCTGTTTATTCTGCTGCTTGGAGTAGTGGCTTGCAGCACCGCCGAAGGCTCCGAGCCAACTGTTGATTCTGGCAGCATCGCCAACCCGGTAGAAGCAGAGTCTGAGGCTGATGCTGAAGAGCCAGCTGATGATGACGTATCAGAGGCCGATAATACATCCTATGAAGATTGTGCTGAAGCTGCAGCGGGCACACACCAGCTGCTCTATGCCGCTCAGGGTGTCTGCTTCCTCTATCCCGATAATTACGATGTGGTTCAGGGAGAAGGCGGCGGGCTAACCTTGTATATGGATTCTGTGCTGAACACAGCAGCGCCGCTGGCCTCAATCAGTTTTGAGCCGTTAGACGGCCGTACCGATTTGGTGTCTGAATATATGCCCGATGTCAATCTGGCAACCGTTACCCTGCCAACCGTCGATCTGGGTGGTGAAATCGCCACCGTACTGGATGGCTTGCCGGGTCAGGATATCAATCGGCGTATCCTGACTGTTCACGGCGACCGGGTGATCAACATCATGATCGCCCGCATTGGCCCTGACTACGGCACCATTGGCGAACAGGCAGAAGCACTGAGCAGCACCATTACCGACTCCTTTGCCTTTATCGAGATGGTGCCCGACGCGCGCCTGATGGCCGGGCGGAATGTCCTGCACCCCAGGCGGGCATGGCCGTCTGATTACGCTTACCTTCATTCCCGACGATCCGTCCGCCGGTGACGCTTACACAGAAATGGAAACCTTGTACGACACCGTGATGGACTCCTTCAGCTTTCTTTGGCAATAAGGTAAACAACAGTAGGCGTATTGTGCCTGCTTCAATATTCAGCAGAATATTCCCAGGCGGACACGATACATTGTCTTGTTTTTACCGTATAATATGGAAAATCTAGCCGAAGCTGAAGGAAATAATGCAGCTATGTCTTGGACGTTTATCACCAATCACGGCGCCGTACTGGCACTCATCGGACAATATGGTCAAATCACGACTCGGGACATTGCAACCGAACTCGGCATTACCGAGCGTACGGTAATGCGCATCATTAAGGATCTGGAAAGCGAAGGCTACATTCAGCGACAGCGCGAGGGAAGAATCAACCGTTACCTGGTCAATTCCCAGGCACCATTACGCCGTCAGGAAAAGCGGGATGTCATTGTGGGCGAGCTGCTCAGAGTGCTAAGTACGGACATTGATTAGGTGACATCGCACTCCTAACCGCTACCAAAGCTTCGGTTTCATCACCCACTAATTTCGAGAATCAAAATCTAGCAATCTAATCTAAATTGAGGAGTTTGATGATGAAAGTTCATCTGTTCTTAATGCTGTTCACTATGCTTATTCTGGCCGCTTGTGGGCCACAGCCGGAGGCCCCTGCTCAGGCTCCTATCATTAACGCCACGGTGGAGCGTGTGACGGCAACACCCCGTTCAACACCGGAATCGACGGCATCGGCCGCTCCACAATCCTCTTTGCAACCGACGGCCAGCCCGGTTCCACCCAATGAGCCAGCGGTTGAAATCGATCCGTTCATCCTGGCACGGCAGCTTGTCGAGCAAACCACGCTTCCGGCTGAGGAAAGCTGGCAGATGATGCCTTGCGATGGAGAAGCCGCCTTTTTTTGCATCAGTGAGGACGAAGCGATTCTTGGTTTTGCCGAACTGTTGATTTTTCCCTTGTCCGGTTATGTCGATGATCACGTAGTGCTCCAGGCCGCAGAAACTTTGCCTTTGGATATCCAGGCGCTATCTGATGAGCAGCAGGCGGTGGTTCAAGAGGCGCTCGTTGGTCTGGCTGACGAGTATTTAGCTATCTTTTCCGCTGACAGAGTCATCACCTATCCAAACGATCTGTTTACGCCACTAGAATTTGAGCCAGGCCGAATGGGGTCGCTGCCGGCACTGGCCTTTGGCTTTGTGCACACTTCTCCAGAAGGGGAAGTGCTGGAGCGCTATCTGAATATTGCTGCTTTTGACCGAGAGGTGATTTACTGGATGGTCATTAATTATGATCCAGCCAATATCTCTACCTTCGTCTCGGATACGGCCATGACCCAATTCATCCCCACCTTTTATGAAATCGCAGCCAATTTACCGATCCATACGGCTACAATGCCCTAAGTGCACCACAACAACGGCTTGCTAACGCGGCAGTCCGTTGTTGTGGTCAAAAATTGACCGATTCAAACGCATGAGCAAACGGAATCTAAACGGAATCTTAACGACCTCTCCGTAAAATTGCAGCTGAACATGCCCCATAACAAAAGGCAAAAAACACCTCTTGAAACAAGGAGAACATAATAATGTCATTGGTAACCAATTCTAGCATCGGCCTAGTTACAGGCGCGCAAAGTCCAGCAATTTTACAATTATATGACGAAGTGAAAGGTCAAATCATCGTCCCAGAAGATGTCGATTACGACGCTATTCGCACCGGTCTTAACATCGAAATTGTGCGCCACCCGGCGTTGATTGTCCGCCCTGTGGACGCAATCGACGTGTCGCATGTCGTGTCGCTGGCGCGCGAAACGGGAATGGACCTGGCCATACGCAGCGGCGGTCATAGTCTGGCAGGATTCAGCACCCTGGACGATGGCATTGTGCTAGACCTTTCGAGCATGAAGGGGCTAGAAATCGATGTTGAACAGCGTACCGCGTGGGCCGAGGCTGGTTTGAATTCGGGTGAGTTCACCGCTAAGGTGGCAGAATACGGTCTGGCAACCGGGTTTGGCGACACCGCTTCCGTAGGACTCGGTGGGCTGACGACAGGCGGTGGTATTGGTTTTCTTGTCCGCAAGTATGGCCTGACCATCGACAATTTGCTGGCCGTCCAGATCGTGACCGCCGATGGCCAGGTTCGCCACGTGGATGCAGCGACCCACCCTGATCTCTTCTGGGCAATTCGGGGTGGGGGCGGCAACTTTGGGGTGATCACGCAGTTCAAATTCCGTCTGCATCCAGTCAATACCGTTGTCGGTGGTATGCTCATGTTACCTGCTCAGGCAGACGTTATGGCTGCCTTTGCTGCCGTAGCCGAGGCCGCGCCGGACGAGCTTTCAACCATTGTCTACACCATGCCCGCGCCCCCCATGCCATTTGTGCCAGAGGAATATCACGGGCAAATTGTGTCAGTAGCGATGATGGTTTACGCCGGTGATATAGAGGAAGGAATGCGAGTCATTGAGCCGTTCCGCCAGCTGGCTAAACCCATCGTGGATTTGCTCGGACCGATGCCCTATCCTGAAATCTACTGGCCGGCGCCCGAAGAAAATGCATTGTTTACCCTGCGTTCGAAGTTCATTGACAGGATCGATGAGCGTACGGCGCAAATCATGCTTGATCACCTCCATTCCTCAGCGGCAGCACTACCCATCGCTGAGTTTCGCATATTGGGAGGGGCAATGGCCCGTGTCCCCGCTGACGCGACGGCGTTCGCCCATCGTGCGGCCCGGGTCATGGCAAGTTTTATCGTCCAGTACGAAAACCGCGACGAGCACCCAATCTATGACAACTGGGTCATGAAGGCTTCGGATGCATTGGATCCAGGAAATGGCGTCTATATCAATTTTGTCGGAAATGAGGGTGAAGCCCGCCTGCACGACGCCTATCCCGAAGAGACTTGGGAACGACTCGCAGCAATCAAGGCCAGATATGACCCGACCAACCTGTTCCGCCGTAATCACAACATTGCGCCGCGGGCCAGGTAAGCTAATACAACAATACAATAGGCAGGCAAGTCTCGTAGACCTTGCCTGCCAGGCTATTTCTCAAGACTACCTGTCATCTACCAGATAGCCGGCCAAGATTTCTGCAACCAGATCAGATAGCGGTATGCTCTGGCAAGACGGCCGTAGCCGTGCTGTCTGCTCTGGTGACAGCTTTACTTCTATTTCCTGGCACAGCTTTTCTGCCCGCTCCCGCGCATCTGGCATGCTGGCAGGATGTTCCAGGACAAGGCCAGCTGTTAGGATGGCGCGCTCGTGAAGGTTTTCTGCCATATCTAACATGGCCAGCCCAACGAGCGCGTCTAGCACATTAGGCGGTGCCTGATTTTCTTGAGCAAGTCTGCCTGCTTGTCTGAAATGTGACCTTGCACTACTGTGATTCCCCATCGTCAGGGAAACAAATCCCGCCAGATTGAGGGCGTGGGCCAGAAACCACATATCGCCTATTTCATCAAACTGGTTGATGCTCTTTTTCAACAGTTCGTAGGCGCCCTGCAAATCGCCGCTGAGCTGCGCCGCTACGCCTAACTGCTCCAGCGTAAAGCCAATGCCCAGACGGTCGCCAATTTCGCTCGCCAGGCGTAAACCTTCTTGCAGTTGTTCAACGACTTCCTCCATTCGTCCCAAAGCATAGGCTGCCCGCCCAAGCTGCCCGACAACAAGCGAGATAAGGCGAGGGTCGCCCAAAGTATTGGCACGGCTCATGCTGTCACTAAGAAAACGATACGCATCTGAATAATTGCCCTGTGCCTGTGACACCATCCCCATAAACGTAAGGCATTGAGCCTGGCGCCAGCTGTCTTTTGTTTGGTTGAGAATCGAATTGCTTTCATTTAGCGAAAGCCAGCCCTCGCTGAACTTACCAGCAATCAAATTAACAACGCCTAAATAGGTTAACGAATCTGCCAGGGCAATGAGCTCTTCAAGCGGACGGAGCAAGGCCAGGCTGCTCCGATAAAGTGACTCTGCCGTCGCAATTTGGCCTCTCCTAAAGGCAAACTGCGCCTGAAAGCCAAGCAAGTGCCCCAATGCTCCTTCTAGCTGGGCGCGGTCTGGCGTGCCGTTTTCCGGCTCGATGCTTGCTAACCAGGCTTGGGCCATATCTGCCGCCCGCCTGAAGGCAAGTTGACCTTCGCGGAGCGAATCGCGCAGGTTATAAAAATACCAGTAGGTATACGCAGCCTGGCGAATTTGCTGCATTTTTTTGCCTGCCACAGCCAGCTTCCAGGCTGCCCGCAAGTTATCAATATCCTGGGTGAGTTCCGCCAACACTTCTTTTTGCTGATGGCTCCTTAGGGCACTGTCACGAGCCTGTAACAAGGTGAGGTAGTATTCACTGAATCGCTCAAGTGTGCTGCGTTCTTCTCGCGCATTCTGTTTAAGAAGATCGGCCGTATATTGACGGATCAGCTCGTGCAGATCAAATCGCCTGGCTTCACTCCGCTGCACCAATGACTTGTTTACCAACGCAGACAGCACGGGCAGCCCGGCCCAGGCCACTTGTTTAGCAGCCTCACGGGTAAATCCACCTCGAAACACCGACAATCTGGCCAGTGACATTTGTTCCTCAGCAGAGAGCAAATTCCAGGAGTGATCGAATACCGCACGGATGCTGCGATGCCGCTCTGGCATGTTACGAGCTGAGCCGGTAAGAAACGCCAGCCCTTTCTCTATTTCCTGGGCAATTTCGGCACAGGAAAGCAAGCGTACCCAGGAGGCAGCCAGTTCAATGCCTAACGGCATGCCGCCTACCAGGCGGCAGATATTGACGGCATCTGCCTGTTCTGCAGGCGAGAGTTCAAAGTGATAATCGATTCGTCGGGCACTTTGTTGAAAGAGGGTAAGGGCGCTGTTGTCGTCCAGAACGGCCGTATCATCACCCTCGGGCAGCGGAAGACCGCCAATTTCATAAATCCATTCTTCCTGTAAATCCAGGCGCTGCCGTGAGGTTACCAGCAGCTTAACATTCGGCGCATTTTGCCTGAGCTGAGTCACCCAGATCTCTCCACCACTCAGCCCGTTTTCGGCCGCTGCAGGAAGCAGATGTTCAAAGTTGTCTAAAACGAGGAGCATTTCTTTCTGGCTAAGGAAGCTGAACAGCTGGATATGGAGTTCAGTCGCGCCGGCAAAGCGAAATTGCAGCGCATCGGCGATGGCGGGAATGAGCAAATCAGCGGTCTGAAGCCCGACCAGTGGAACAAAGACGACGCCATCAGCGAATACGGTCTGGTGGCCAACGGCCGTTTGCAGCGCCAACCTTGTTTTACCCATACCGCCCAATCCTAAAATGGTGAGAAGTCGGCAATTCGGATCGGCCAGACGTTCCGCTATTTCCGCCAGCTCCGTTTCTCGTCCAATAAAATGTGTGGGGGGCATGGGCAATGGGCGGGGACGCCATTCTGGTAAGGTGGTAGCCACCGGCTGCAGCAAAGGCGCTGTTTCCAGCCGCATCAGTTGGGCGTAGGCATCTTGCGTTGCCTCAGACGGCGCAACATCAATCTCGCGCCGGAGGGAGGCGTGCAAAGTTTGGTACGTCCGCCGCACGCCGGCTTTATCTCCGCTCTGCGCCTGGATTCGCATCAGCTGCACGGCGGCCGTTTCATCAAAAGGGTCTAACTGCAGCAAGCGCTGAGCGTATCGCACCGCCTGGCGCAACGCCCCCGTACTTTCCAGCAGATGGACGAGCTTGTTTAACGCTTCCTGATATTGCTGCCTTAAACTTTCTCGCAGGGGAATGATCCAGTCATCGTAGTTGCCCGGTAGCAAGTCGCCCTGATAGAGCGACACGGCCGTTTCCAGGCAGTGCTGGATTGTGGCGGAATCATCTGTGTGGGCTGCCTGCTGGAGCGCCGCCTCAAAGCGGGCGACGTCTAAATCATAAGACGCCTTGGGCTGCCACTGCACCGTTGCTGTGTCGGCTGCCAAAAAGGTTTCGGGCTCGGGTAGCGAGCGCCGCAGCGTGTGCAGCAAATTGCGCAAATTCGTGCGCGCCTGGCCTTCCGTGGAATCTGGCCACAGCGAAAAAGCGAGGTGTTGGCGCGACTTTGGCGTGTCGCGGTGCAGGAGGAGGTAAGCAAGCAAGGATTGCGGTCGATCGGCATTGAGCCCCGACACAGGCTGGCCATCAAACAATAAATGAAACTCACCTAATAGGCGGATCTGAAGCCTGCTAGAAGTAACTTCCCGAATCATATTTATTATTCATGGCTTCAGCGGTTTTCACGACGCGCCGGCGGCGGAAACACCGCTAACAACAAGCTGCGATTTAATTGTTTTGGTATTTCTTGTGACCTTGAGGCGAGCTGCCAATCCAGTCAAATATAACATGAAACAAATGTCATGTAAATAGGTGTTTTTGAGTAAACGCAATTTCAAACGGCTGCCAAACGGCCGTTCGATTATGCTCTTTTATGACTCAAAACTTTTAGCAAAGGCCGCCTTAGCCACCTGCTGCTTTTTGCGGATCGGGCGCGTCCGAACGAGGCATTATGTCAGCCAATCAGGCAGAAAAATCACATTTATTCACCCTACGGCTATGGGGCAAAGAAGCGGAAGACGGCCGCATGCAGTGGCGCGGCAAGCTGCACCATATCAATGCCAACGAAGTGCGCTACTTCCAGGAATGGCCGGCGCTCATCCCCTTGCTGCTAACGATGTTGCGGACCTCCAGCGTGCGGCCGAAAGGAAATCAAGAGAACACAAATCAATTTACCGAAAATGAATTAGGAGATTAATGGTGAGAAAAGGATCGTTCTTGTTACTATTGCTGTTACTTGCTGCGGTGGCCTGTCGCGCAGAGGCAACGTCTGTCGTGGAACCTGTAAATATTTCTACGGCCGAAGCATCAGCCACAAAACTCACGCCTGTCGAGACAACATCACCGCTAAGCCTACCTGGCACGCCGACTGCGGTTGCTGACGGATATCAGGTGGAAAACACGCCACCGGCCACAACGCCAACGCCAGGGCCCACTCTGCCCACGGTTGATTTACCGCTGCTGCCCTTGCTGCGGCAGGCGGAGGATGGCCTCTCAATTGGTGAACCTTTGCCTGGCGGAGTGGAAGACCCCTTTGCTGCGGCTGTTTTTAGACTAACGGCCGATCTCCCCGCCGCACCGGAAACGGCCGTGGTTGAGCACCACTCTTTTGCCCCCCTCAACGAAGTCCAGGCACGGCAGGTAGCCGACCAGTTTGGCTTTACCGGCCCCCTTTACGTTCAGCAGGTTCCACCTGAATTTGCCCCGCCAGACGGGCAAGAATCGCCCACGGTTTACGCAGCTTTCAGCGGACAAAGCGTTCTCAACCTAAGCGATTCAGGCGTCGTTTATGAAGATCGCGGAATCTTTATCGATTACAGTCACCGACCTGTTTTTGCCAGGGCAGCTCCCCGTTTAGAGGAACAGCTTCATGCCTGGAAAATGCTCGACTTCCCTTATCAGATTAACGAGCTAGCGACTGGCGATTTGGTCATTTCCCGGCTAATTGACCGCCTGCCAGTAGAGCAGAACGAGTTCAATTTTGTCCAAAACGAGGCAGGTGAAATTGGCTCGTTCGCTTACAGACCCTTGCGCCAGAGTGAAGTTCTGGGTCGGTACCCGCTGCAAACGGCTGACGAAGCGTGGGCGCAGCTGCAAACCTCTGGCGGGCGGGCGAACGGCCGTTACCAGATGTTCATGCCGCTGGACCCCGCCGACGATCCCTTTGCCAACTTTGTCAACCCGCGTTCTTGGCAGCCAAGTGTGGCACCCGGCCAGGAGCTGCACGTTTACATAACGCCCGCCGTCTACGAAGCCACTGATGGCAGCGGTTTGCGTTTGGTGCATGGAAATTTTACCCTCACAGGCGATGCCGCGGACTTGGCAGACATTGCCAGCCACTTATCTGATGTGCTGCATATTTGGGGCATCACAGGTGTAGAAGCGGGCACGCCAACCCTTGAAGTTGCCGGTTGGGAGCCGATAGAAATAGTGCAGTATGAGTCGCTCGAAGGCCGTATTGTTTTGGCTGGCGAAGATACCCTGCTGCAAACAGCGGGCGGCGAAACGTTTGCTTTAGCGGCGCCACCTGCCGATCTGCCAGGCGGTCTAGACGTTCACCTCAGCGTGGCCGGCCGCCGCGACAGCGGTTCTAACTATCCCATTCTTGACTGGATTTCTATTACGGAAAAGATAACGTATCCAGATATTCCCCTGATGCCCTTTGAAGAAACTGTAGAGGCCATTGCGGAAGTGACTATCGAGTCGGCTGAGCTGCTTTACTTCACGCTCTATGAAACGGTTGATGTGCCTCATGTGAACACCAGCCTCATTTACTTGCCGGTCTGGAAATTCTTGGGAAGTAGTGATCAAGGCCACCAGGTTACTTTTTGGCTGCCCGCTGTTTCCACCAAATACTTCCAGTCTTCAGCTCACGGCGATACTTTCAGCTCAGGATCCATCAATGGCTGGGTGTGGCAAGACCTCTGCAATCCAGGAGGGGATGAGGCATCTGAAACGGCCGTTTCAGATGCAGGCTGTATTGACTCGGCAACGGTCCTGGACGCCCATCATGCCAACGGAATCTTGGAAGCCCATGAACCGCCTCTGGCGGGCGTCGTTGTGCGGTTGGGCGTCGGCGCCTGTCCTTCTACCGGCCTGGCAGAAATCACAACCATTGCCACGGATTTGTCCTATACATTTTCAGAGTTACCGGCAAACACTTATTGCGTGTCGATAGATCCGTCAGAAAAGCCAAACGCATCTCTATTGAATCAAGGCAGTTGGACGTTTCCTGAGGTGACTGGCGGGACTATTGGGAGAACCTTGTCACTTGCAGCGGGCCAAAACTTATTTGACATAAACTTCGGCTGGGACTTTCAGACCACTGAATGATCCTGGCACCTTGACACGGCAGACCGCAAGTATCTACGAAAAAGCTCCTACGGGACTGGTTCTTAACGACAAACCTCAGCAGTACACAAAAAAGGAGACAAAAAAATGAAAATGTTGCAGAGCGCACCCGCCGTCATCGATCAATGGTCATCGTTGCGGGCAAACATCCAGGGAAATGTAATTGCTCCGGGTGATCCTCAGTACGATCAGGCACGTCTGGCCTGGAACTTAACTGTTGATCAACATCCGGCCGTGATTGTTGTGCCCCAGCACACAGCCGATGTGGTGACGGCCGTTCAGTTTGCGTGTGAAGTAGGGTTGGGCATTGCCGTGCAGGCCACCGGCCATGGCAACGTACGCCCCGCCAACGGTGCCATGTTAATGCTCACCTCGGCCATGCAAGAAGTGTACATCAACCCGGAAACCCGGACAGCCTGGGTCAGTGCCGGAGCCAAGTGGGAGCCTGTCTTGAAAAAGGCCCAGGCCGCCGGTCTTGCTCCCCTTTTGGGATCAACCCCGGACGTTGGTGCGGTTGGCTACACGCTGGGCGGCGGATTTGGCTGGTTGGGGCGCAAATATGGCCTCTCCTTGGACAACGTCAACAGCTTTGAATTGGTAACAGCCGTTGGAGAACTCCTGGTGGCTAGCAAAACAGAAAACCCCGATCTGTTTTGGGGGCTGCGCGGCGGTGGCGGTAGTTTGGGCATCATCACCGGCATGGAAATAAGGCTGTTTCCTGTAACCGACGTCTACGGCGGCAACTTGATTTATCCCATCGACATGGCCAAAGAGGTGTTTGCCCGCTACCGCAGCTGGATTCAATCTGCGCCCGATGAGTTAACTTCTTCTATCATCATCATGAACTATCCGCCGCTGCCGGAGATGCCGGAGCCCTTGCGCGGGCAATCGTTTGTGCAGGTGCGCGGCTGCTACAGCGGCAATCTGGCGCAGGGAGAAGAGCTGCTGCGCTATTGGCGCGACTGGCGTGCACCCTTCATTGACGACTTTAAACCAATGCCTTTCGCTGATGTGGCCACAATTAGCAACGATCCCATTGACCCGCTGCCCGGTTTGAGCAGCGGCGCCTGGGTCCATGAGCTTAGCGACGACGTGATTGAAACGCTCATCAAATTTGGCTCGGCCACCATGGGCAGCCCGCTTATTTTTGCCGAGGTCCGCCATGTTGGTGGTGCCGTTTCGCAGGTCAAACCGGGCAGCACCGCCTACAGTAATCGGGATGCCAACCACATTTTGCAGGTGGTTGGCGTTGCGCCAACGCCGGAAAGCCATCGCGATTTACAGCAATACTACAGCCAATTGATGCAGGCGCTTGGTTCAGCTTTAACCGGTGGCGTTTATTTGAGTTTTCTGGAAGGTGTAGAGGAGCAGAACCGGGTTGAGGACGGGTATTCACCCCTGGCTTTTCAACGCCTCAGAGAGCTCAAAGCGCGCTACGATCCGGAAAATCGCTTGCGCTTTAGCTTTAACATTTCACCGGCTCAGTAAGATCAGGCACAATTTATTTCGGAGGCGCGGGCATGGTTAGACAAGGTAGTTTTATCCAGGGTCAGGTTACAAGAACATCATTTGAGGAACGAATGATCGATTTACACGCCATGTGCCGATTGACCTGCTACCGCTGTTGGCGGGAGCTGATTCGGATATCCCGGAACGCGCCTCACAGGCAACCGTTAGCTGAACTGTTGATTTTGGTGCCCGGGGACGGCCGTTTCCTGACCGTTGCCCAACAGTTGGCGGTTGACCTGGCACTGCCGGTTCGCTTTGTTTTGTTCCCAACTCAAACACTGCAGATTCTGCATAACGCACGGTTTTCGTAAGATTGTCTCGTCCGGGATGATTGACGTAAAAGAGCCACTTCTATTTAACGAGGTGGCTCTTTTTTGCCGATTGACTGAATTCCCTGGCCTTCTTGATTTTAGACGGCCGTTCAAACGCTAAATCAAACGCTTGTCAGACGGTCACATTGTTATGCTGCCACCCATACAGAAAATAATATGCCAAAGGAGACAATGTGAAATGAAACATTTATTAGCAAAGAAACAGTTCGTTGGCCGTATTCGTCCCAACAAGCTGGCTGTGGCGCTGCGCCAGAGAGAGGGACACATGTCTCTTATTAATTCTCTTTTTTGGCCTCGCAGCCGTCGTTATGCTGCTGCCGAATCGTTCGGCCATGGCCGCCACCACCTGCCAGGCGCAATATCTTGTGCAGCCCGGCGATACCCTGGCCAAAATTGGTCAGCGATACAATATGAACTGGTCGGCCATTGCCCAGGCTAACAATATGACCAACCCAAACCGAATCTTTGTCGGGCAATACCTCTGTATTCCCGCCACAACGCCAGCCCCTAATCCGCCACCGGCAACCTGCCAGGCAAATCATATCGTGCAGCGCGGCGAATCTTTGTCTGGTATTGGTTTACGGTATGGTGTTACATGGACAAGGATTGCCCAGGCCAACAATCTGAGTAATCCAAATTTCATTTATGCTGGCCAGAAATTATGTATTCCGTCGGGCAGCACGCAGCCGCCACCCACCACACCGCCACCAGCGGACACGATTCCGACATTTAAGATCGTCAGTGTGGTAGCTAACCAATCGGTCACCATTACCACAGCCAATTTCCCGGCGAATCGGCAATTTGATGTACTGATGGGTGCGTACGGCACCAAAGGTGTGAACGGTACGCGGGTAACCAGCATCAATTCTGGGACTGGCGGCACATTTTCCGCTACTTTTTCTATCCCAGCAGCCTGGCACAACGCGGATCGAATTGCGGTTCGCCTACAAAGCCCATCTGGCTACTACAGCTTTAACTGGTTCAATAACAACACAACCCAGTAAGGAACAAACCTGCCGGGAATGGAAGTATTTAACAGCAGATTACACAGATTTCGTAGATTTTACTCATTGGCTAACTTCAAAGGGATTCTTCGGAGGCCCTCAGAATGATGGCTAAAGTTGGTTATTTATATTGGAGGGTGCGTAATGGAGCATTTTATCTGCCTAACTTGTGGCGTTCAATTTTCAGCCGTTGACGAGCCACCCCAACTATGCCCTATTTGCCAGGATGAACGGCAGTATGTGGGCTATGAAGGGCAGCAGTGGACGACTTTGGCCGCGCTGCAAAAAGAGTATCAAAATATCGTCAAACCAGTTGAGCCAGGGCTGTATGGCATTGGCACTGTACCAAAGTTTTCTTTAGGTCAGCGAGCACTGCTTAGCCAAAGTGACCAGGGCAATGTTTTATGGGACTGTGTCAGCTTACTCGATGCGGACACCATCACGGCCGTAAATGATGTGGGTGGTATCTCGGCGATTGCCATTTCCCATCCGCACCT
>CBDUOF010000117.1:0-14040 GCA_965368765.1 uncultured Anaerolineae bacterium
TATTCCGTCAACTGTTCTACAAATTCATCCCCGCCCTGCCAGGGGAAAGAGACTGTAAACCGGCTGCCCTGACCGACAGTGCTATCCACTGCCACACTGCCGCCATGCAGCTCCATCATGCGCAGCACCAGGGACAAACCCAACCCTGTGCCGGCATACTCGCGTGAAAGGCGGCTATCCAGCTGTACAAACGGCCGAAACAACTGTTGTAAATGCCCTTCAGCAATACCAATGCCGCTATCCCACACTGTAATCAGCACGGCATTGGCCTCCTCATCTCCCACCACCTCGACGCCAATTTCACCACCTTCCGGTGTAAACTTAACGGCATTGCTTAGTAAGTTCACTAGAACCTGCTTCACACGCCTTTCATCGGCCACAAATGTGGTCACACTACTGTCATAAGAAGAGTGAATGCGCAGGCGCTTCTTGTGAGCGTTCTGCTTTACCATGCGCAAACTTGCCTGGCACACAGCTTCCACGGGCACTGGAGCCAACTCCAACTCCAACTTTCCTGCCTCCACTTTAGACAAATCGAGAATATCATTAATGAGTGATAACAAATGACGGCCGCTTTCTTCAATACTGCGCAGCGACCCAATCTGCTTCTCATTCATCTCACCAAACACTTCCTCTTGCAACGCTTCAGAAATGCCCAAAATGGCGTTGAGCGGTGTACGCAGTTCATGGCTAACGCTGGCCAAAAACTCGTCCTTCATCCGAGCTGCCCGAGCCAGTTCCGCGTTTGCTGTACGCAAATCGGCCGTGCGATCCTCGACCCGCCGCGCCAGCTGGGCTCGTTCCGCTTCCAGGGCCGATTCCGCCCGTTTTCGTTCCATAATTTCTTGCTGGGATTGGGTAAAAAGCTGGGCATTTTCAATGGCTGTAGCTCCCGGTACGGCCAGCCGTGTCAGCAAGCGCAAATCTTCTTCATCGAAAGTGCCTTTTAATTTATTAATGGCTTCAATGGCACCAATTGGCTGCCCTTTTACCAGCAATGGCACACACAGGATCGAACGGGCCTGGAAGCCACTTGCGGCATCAAAATCGCCAAAATGGCGTGAATCGGTTGCTGTGTCGGGAACCAGCAACGATTCACCAGACTGGGCCACCCAGCCCAAAATACCTTGACCCAGCGCCAACCGTTTGCCCTGTACAAATTCAGACGCTGCACCAGAGGCGGCAGCAAACCATAAATCGTCCTGCTCTTTATCGTGCAGCACGACGGATGCCGCATCAACCTGCAAAAGTTGTGTGGTATTTTCCGTGATGATGGTAAGGGTTTCACTGAGGTCAAGCGTCGAGGTAATCGCCTGGCTAATCCGATTCAGCGTCGTCAGCTCAGCAACACGCTTTTGTAACTGCTGATAGAGATCGGCATTTTCAAAAGCGATGGCTGCCTGAATAGCAAAATCCTTCAGTCGCGAAGCACTTTCTGGCTGGTAAAAGCCAGGCTCGCTGTAGTTAAGCGCCAAAAATGCGACAACTTCACCCTCTACAATGATGGGTGCGCCGGCCCACGAGCGCACATGTGGGGAAAGCTCGGCATCGACCCAAAGTTCGCCAGCTTCAAAGGTATCGGGAACAATGAGCGGTTCGGTCGTTTCTACCATCCGCAACAGGCTGGGACGAGATTCCACATGAAAATGGCGTGGTTGACGCAGCTCTTTGCTAGGATCGTAGCCACGGGTCACGACAATCTCGATTTCGTCTCTGTGCACCAGCATGATGTTGGCAGTATCGTAGCGCAGCACGGGCCCAATTTGATCTAGCAAATTGTCCAGCAAACGATCAAAGTCCAGCGTTGAGTTAAGGGCCAGCCCCACCTGTCGCAGCGCCTCTGCCAGATTTCGCTGTTCCTGTTCGGACGCTTGGGCCCGCTTTCGCTCGGCAATCTCACGCTGTAGGGCTTCGTTGGCACTGCGCTGGCTAACGGCGACTTGCTCGGCTTCCTTAAAGATAGCATACATGCTGTCAAGCAAACCAGCCAAGACACACAGGTAGCCAATCTGTTTAAGCAGAACGGCCGTATCATAGAAAGCATCAAACGGCGACCGGGCAAAAAACATAAAAAGCCCTTGTGCGCCCACGTTTACAATCAGGCCAATAACCAACCAATTCTCGAAGGTATCCTGCTGCCACTTTTGCTTGTGCAGGTATCCTATGAGTGATACTAAAAAGAAGGCTGCAGTGAAAATGGCGGCGACCCGACCCGGCAAGGAGGTTGCTGATGTGATGGGCGGCTGTGGAATCAAGGCAAAAATGATAAGGCTCACAAACACAACCAGCCCGGCAACAAAATAGTGTTGGTTGGCTGCCTGGGTCAATCGCTTATTACGCTGCCAGATGAGCCAACTCCCCACCATCACGATGGATAAGAAGATTGGCGAAGGGTTCCAACGCCAGGATTGCAGGAAAACGGCCGTTGGCTCCAGCAGTTCGCTCAAAGTAACCGTACGCATGGCGTGGAAAGCGTCTAGTAAGCCTGCCCCAATAAACCCGGTCGCGATGAAAAAGTAGGCGCTGTTTCGCCTGGTATAAAATCGCACCAAAGCCAAAGCACCCACAAACAAAGCCAGGCTGGCCGCCACAAACTCCATCAGCATGTGCAGATTGGCAGAACCAGTCCATTCGGCACGCCCGACCAGAAGCCGCATAAAAACCAGCAATAATACAACCGCTGAATAAACAGCAAAGCGCTTCTTTATCTGTTTTGGCAATTTGGAGATCATCATCCTATTCTCTGGCAAGAAAATTAACTGCTTGGACAAAAAACTTTGTTACCCAATTCTTTCCCTTAAGGCTAAATGGAACATAGCCAGATAGTACTAGTGTACCCAAATTCTCTCATTCTCCCTATGGTACAAATGGACTGGTAAATCGGGTCGGGAAAAAGCAACGTTTGGCCGCTTTTTTGGCAACGATGGGGCGAACAGACTCGCCAGATTTCAGGAACGGGCTAAGATTAAGGCATGGGACAAAAACGATGGCCGCTTCTGCTTATTTTAATTGCTTACCTGGTGGTGGGGGGGCTTTATGCAGCCCGGGTACCCGCCTGGCAAGCGCCCGATGAGCCAGCTCATTATAACTACATTCGGCAATTGGCCGAAGGCAATTTGCCCGTTATGGTTCAGGGCGATTATGATGAATCGTATCTAAATGAGATAAAGGATGCAAAATTTGCCCCAGAATTCTCGGTAGCGGATATAGAATATGAAGATTGGCAGCCACCACTTTACTACTTGCTGCTGACGCCTGTCTATTTGGTAACCGATGGTGCCCTTTTGCCGCTGCGTCTGGCTTCCTTGCTAATTGGGGCCGGGGTGATTTTATTGGCATATAAAACTGCCCGTCTACTTTTTCCACAGGCGGCATGGGTGGCGTGGTCAACGGCCGTCTTCGTGGCCCTCATTCCCCAACACGTCGCTATTCTCGCTTCCGTCAACAATGACAGCCTTTCTGAACTACTGATAGCGCTGCTACTTTACCTCACCTTGCGCTGGGTTACGCCAAACAGCATTCGTAAAGCAGGGGATGATCGCCGCTGGCTTATTGTGCTGGGGTTGGTGCTTGGTCTGGGCTTTCTTACCAAGGCAACGGTTTACCTGATGGCCCCGGTGTTGGCAGTCGTGCTGCTCTGGCAATATTGGGGGACCTGGCAACGCCTCTTTCAGGCAACGGTTCTGCTGTTTGCCCCGGCTTTTCTCCTAGGTGCTTTGTGGTGGGTGCGTAACATTTTGGTGTATGGAGGCCTGGATATACTGGGCAAGGCGGCACACGATACCGTGGTCATTGGCCAACCACGTACAGTGGATTGGATTGGAAGCTATGGATTAATGGAAACTGTGGAACGCTTTCTGCAGACGACCTTTAACAGCTTTTGGGGGCAGTTTGGCTGGATGGCGGTGCCTATGCAAGCTGAAGTCTACTGGCTCTTACTGGCGCTGTGCGGAGCGGCTGTTCTTGGCCTACTGCTCTCGCGCTTTACCACAACCCAGATTCCGGCGCAGTTTCGCTCCCGGCTGCCGGTACTCATCTTATGGCTAACATTTTTACTGACCCTGGCCATCCACGTGGGTTACAATTTCACCTTTGTTCAGCATCAAGGCCGCTATCTATTTCCTGCATTAATACCAATTGCATTGGGCCTGTCGCTGGGTTTGGGCACCTGGTTATTGCTGGTAGAACGGCCGTTTCATCGGGAACAGCCGTTGCTCGTTAACTTCTTTCCGCTTGGGATGGGCGCTGCACTGCTGTTGCTAGACATCTTTGCCCTGTTCCGCTTTATTCTGCCCAGCCTTAGCCTCTAGTATAAATTGGAGTCTCGTACTGGATTCTCCCGTACAGAGGGTAACAGACCAAAGCGCCGCAGGAGCACGCCCGGGGTAAAGAGTCAGCGTCGATTTAAAACTCGCCATTCATTGTTGACCAGTCGTGCTTTTAGCCCCGCCAAAGCTCAAACTTCTCCAAGATTGAGCCGCCAATAAATTCCCGTAAGATTGAATCGCTGGCAATCATTTCCAGCCCATCTTCAGGCAGCGGATCGAACCACTGCAAAAATGCCAATAGACGATTGGCCTCGATTCGTTCGGGGGTTCCGGCCTCCACCTGAAGTAACAGAGGCTCCACCAATGGCTTCAGGGCAGACAGCTCGTACACCAGCGCAGAGTTAAAAAAGAGATTGGCATTGTTCTGATAAGGGAAGATATGCCGTTTTTCGCCGCGGCGTACGCTTGGCCAGCGGGCAATTGTGTCGGCGGCCGTGTAGCCGCGATGGGCAGCGTCCCGCACGATGCGGCGCAGCAGACGGGTATCCGTGGTGGGCACGCGGTTATGCTTATCCAGGTTAAGCTGTGTAAACGCAGATATAAACACCCGGTACATCGCTTCTGAGGGAATCCCTTCCACGACCTTGGGATTGAGGCCATGAATCCCTTCAATCAGCAACACATGTTCCGGCCCAATTTGCAGGGTGTCCCCTTTTTCCCGCATACCTGTGTGAAAGTTATACAACGGCCGTTCAATCATTTTGCCCTGCATTAACATCTTGAGATGCTCCCGGAAAAGCGGCACAT
Organism: uncultured Anaerolineae bacterium; assembly: GCA_965368765.1. Classification (GTDB taxonomy): domain Bacteria; phylum Chloroflexota; class Anaerolineae; order Promineifilales; family Promineifilaceae; genus Leptofilum. Next base: position 5,076 of record CBDUOF010000117.1, read on the forward strand.
CAACCGCATCCAACGTCTCAAAATCAAAGTCGCCATTCTCATCAAGTGGCGTAAGGCTACGGTCAACAAAGTAATTGTCCATGCCAATGGTCACCGGGAAAATGCCGTGCGCCATCAGCTGAATGGACAGCCGCTTGCTAAAGGTGGTTTTGCCTGCCGATGTTGGCCCAGAAATCAGAACCAATTTGATTTCGTCACGGCGACTGGCGATTTCAGCCGTAATCTGGGCCATCTGCTGCTGATGAAACGCTTCAGCAACCAGGATAGTTTGCTGCATACGGCCGTTTGCTATCGCATCATTCAGTGCCGCTACGCTGGGCAAGCCAATAATGCGCAGCCAGTCATCATACTCCTGAAATACCCGTGCCAGGCGAGGTTCATCTTCAAAGGGCAGCAAACGGGTGGGCTCATGACGACGGGGGAATTGCAGGATGAAGCCGTCTTTATACGGCCGTAAATCAAAGTATTCCAAATAACTGGTGCGCGGCACCATGAAGCCATGAAAATAATCTTGTACGCCGTCTAACTCATACAGCGTCAAATAATCTTTACGCCGCTTGGCGAACAGATTTGCTTTTTCCAGGTCACCATTCTGGCGAAAGCGTTCCAAGGCTTCCTCTAACGGTACGCGCACCTGGCTGATGGGCAAATCATTGTCAACCAGCTGCTGCATCTGCTCACGAAGAGCCTGCAAATTTTGCTGCGTAATGCAGCCAGAATTGTCACATTCGCAGTAATAGCCACCGAATGGCATGGAATGCTGAATGGTAATCGTTCTCTCGGGCCATATCTCCGCTGCGGCGACAATCATCAAAAAGCTAAGCGATCGGCGATAGATTCGCCCGCCGTCTGAATCCGCCGAGGTGACGGGAATCAGTAACGCATCCTGTTGAAGGGGATGAGACAGTTCGCGCAGCTTGCCATTTTTCAGTGCAGCAACGATACGGCCGTTGGCAGACGGGCGCGCAATATTCATAAACGCTTCTAACGTGGTTCCAATTGGGGCGTCAAAGGCACGTCCGTCGGGGAAACGAGCCTGCACGATATCGCGAATTTTGGAGAGTGTGGGCAATTGGGTCATTGGTTCTATCAATCCTTCAAACAGAAAGTTCGAGATAGTTACGAATCAACGCAACGCTTTTGGGAACGGCCGTTTGTAAAATCTGTTGCACTTTATCGACGGGAATCTTGCTAAACACGCGGGCTTGCATCCAATCTGGATCCTGCAAGTCTGCGGCAAATTCCGCTGGCGACATGCCCAACCGTTTAGCATAGATTTCCACAGTCTTTACGGGCGCACCCGGCTGCAGCTGATCCACCAACAAGTCACGCCATTCTGTCAGGATGGCATCTTCAATAAAGGGCAGCCACTGTGTGGTCTTGGCGGCGGCCAGGGTCGTTACGGCCGTTTCAGGCAGAGCATTCAGGGCAATCGTGTCTAGATAAGTCAACAAAATAAAGTGCGTCAGTCGACGCTGCTGGCGATCACCTAAATCTTTGGGCAAGTAAAAAAATGGATACACAACCTCTCGCAGCCAGATTAGATCAAGCATCAAATGCGCGCTGTAGGCCGCCACACAGATCGCCTGGGCAACGGGCATTGTGTCCACCCGTGCAAGTTGGGGATATTGCCTCAGCATCGTGGGATAGGCCATTTCATCGTCAGCAGGGGGCATCTCATAAAAATGGGTACCTGCACGAGGAATTGCTGAAATGGCGTTGACGTCTGGGGCGACGCTGCCCAGGTAAAAAGCAGGCCATTCCGCCTTCAGCACGCTTTGCAAACGGCCGTTACCGCGATACGTGGCTCGTTCCTTGATTTGTTCTGCGATATGCAGATGCATAAAAGGTGTTGGCATAGAATAACTACAATGAGTAAAGCATAAATCAAACAGGAAAACGGCCGCTGTTAACCCTGATAAACCAGCCATGTCCCCGAATAATATTTGGAATCGGCAAAGCAGAAACGATTACATTTGTCCTACAAAATGAGTGGTTTGTGAATCAGCGGTGCCAGGAAGGACAGCCGGAAGGGGCAAACCAACGCGTGCTGGCAATACCACGCAAGCGGCTTAAACTGGGCAAACATGCCAATATAATGCGTGGATTGCTGGTATCTATCTTAACGGTATCACTTAAACGCGCCTGCAAAAATAAATCAACTTCGTCACCGCGTCCAAACGTCAGCCTGTTGGGATCAGGATCTGCTGGAACAACCAGAGCCACCGGCACGACATAGCCATCAATAAAGTAAGATCGTCCAAAATCATCGACGTAGTCATAAACGCGGTGCTTGGCGTAGGTGTACAGACCAGAAACGGGTTGTGAACCCAGCACGAGCAGCGGCTCATTGGGAACATACCCTTTGTCAATCTCTACAGCAATCGTCCAATGCGTCGCACTGTCAATCGGAAGTCCGTTTCGTATCAGCACAGCCCTCGCATAATTGTCCAGCACGTTGGCCGCATAGGCTTGGGGCACACTGCTTGCGACATGCCCCCAACCACCGCTATACGCTGCCAGGGCAGCCGCCAGGTCGCCTCCGGCCTGCCGCACCACTTCAGCCAGGATAGCCACACCCCAGCGCAAATTCACAGCCGGATTCAGCAGCTCTTCCGTGGTTGGCCGCCATTCCAGGCCAGGCCCTTGGGGCATCACCCCCATCAAACCGACAGCGCCCACCGAGCTAACGCCATCAAGACGGCCGTTTGATTCTTCTTTCACAACAGCTGCAATAAAATCGGGATCGAGACCATGTGTCTTGGCCAAAACGCCAATATAGGTAGACCATTGGCGGATGGTTGGCCCCCACATCGGGGAAAGCAAGGCAGTTTCTGGTCCGCTTTCTGAACGAGACAAGCCAGATTCGCCACCGGCCTTTGTCTGGGACGGGTTCAAAAGCATGAGCAACACTGCCAGCAAAAGACCAACAGCCGCAAAACGGCCGTATTGCTGCCATTTTTGGTTCAGAATACCCAACCCATCCAGAAAAATCATCCTAAAATTTTAGCATAAGTTCAGAAATAGTGTCAATCAGTTATGTAAACTCCGGAAGTCCAGTCTGTTTCCGTCTATAACACGCCGCAAAACGCGGCCAAAGCGATGGCCTTGGCGGCCGAGGGCTTCAGTGGCAAAGATTTGAGCCCTCTACAGCTAGTACAGCATATCCAATTTGTGCGGGAATCAGGCAGGCAGGACCACGGTGGCGAAATTCTCGATCAGCAATTGCGGCTATGGTTCATCTTCAGTTGGCGTCTCTGCGGGCTCATCGGGCGGTACGGGTGTCGGGGTCGGGACGAACTCAAAATTGGTTGAAATAATCTCGAAGCTCGTTTGGCCAGGGAAGATCTCCACTTCTCGTTCATAAATGTGCACACCGTCATTGACATCCAGGGTGAGACGATAGCGTCCTGCAGGCAGGTCGGCAAATACAAAATTTTCCTGCCACACTTCATCGGAACGGACAGTGGGATAATAGGTGCGCTGCTTGCGAACGGCCGTATCAACATTCAGCGGCAGTAAGATCAGGCTGACGCCAGAGATCATCTGGCTATTTTTATCTACAAACCGCCCAGCCAACGTTCCCCACCCTTCAAATGGCGCCAACCACAGCGCTGGATTGCGTGCATTGGCATAAAAATTGTCGCCGATCCGCACCTCGAAATGTAAATGAGGGCCACTTACCTCGCCAGAACTGCCCACACCTGCAATTAACTGCCCCAGCGCCACTTCATCCCCTTCGCGAACAAATAGCTCCAGCGTATGGGCATAAAGTGTGTAGACATCCTTACCTTGCCACTGCCAATCATGCAAAATGACAACTGTATTGCCGTAGTAGTTTACGCCATTGCGAGGGCTGGTCAGCGGGCCGGCGTGGATGACCGTTCCGCTTCCTGCAGCCAGTACCGGCGTGCCCGTTTCATTCGGGAAATCTAGTCCGTGATGGATACGGTAAGAGGGCAAGGTCGGCAATTGGACATCATTGCCAAACGGATACCACTCCAGATCATAGTTGCGGCTGCCAGAAGGGAGCGGCCGAGCCAGCCAGTAATGATCATCGTAGTGGAGCGAGAGCGGCACTTTATAAGGGGAGGGACGCCATCCTTCAGGAGGCTCCGGCCCTGCGTCCGGGACCCAAAGCTGCTGTGCTTCGTTGGGCCGAATGCCAATACCAGCGGGGGTGGGAACGCCGCTGCCTTGCGCCACAATAGCTGTGCGTCTGCCCGGGCTGGCTAAATTACTGTTTGACTCAGCTGTAACAGCGATCTCGGTTTGTTCTGCAGGAGGTAGGGAAAGGGGGGAAACCAACGTTGGTGTAACAAACTCATTGCTGCCGCAGGCGGCCAGAAGCCAAAGCAAACCTAGTCCCATGAACGGCCTAATTATCCGGCTCATACCCTGAGTCCTTACGGCCGTTCCAATAATGGAGCCAGTTCATCGTCGGTATAAAGCTGTCGCATGGCAGCTTCCCACGTAAGGTCATCCCGTTTTTCGTAATGCCAAAAGCGAATATCGGGAAAGTAGGTGCGCCAATTGGCATTGGCAGGCACCCAGCGCCAGCCATAATCTGCGGCCAGTGCCGTAAAGTCCACGTAATAACCATCGGGAACCGCATCTCGCCACTTGCCACCTTGCTCATAATAGCTGGGATCATCACCACTACGCGCCTGGAAGTCCCAAGTGAGTATCCGCAACGGTTCGCCTTGACTGCCGTCTTGAACGGCCGTCTTTACAAACACTCGCCAATAGGTTTCGCCATTAATCTCTAATTTGGCCAGTTCCACCTGCGGCTCAAAGCCCAACGCCTCGCGAAAATAAAAATCAAAGGCGCGCCCCGCTTTGTTCCAGGACTGGACTGATTGGCCCGGGAGGGGCCGCGCATCCAAAGCCTCAAACATGCCATCGAGTTGTCCCAAAAAATCCCAGCCCGCTTCAAGAATCACTCGCTGTCGAAGTGACGCAAATGATTGATCCACTGCGTCGCTCAAATAGGGCGATGGTGCATTCACTTCAACCGGAAACAGCAGCGATGGCGGCTGGCCCGATCCCGGTTCGGCCAATGCTTCTACGAAAAGATTGTCATCATCATTGATGGCCAGCGCATCGATATTTTGCAACCTGTTACTCATATCCGGGGTAAGGCGAACGGCCGTCCACGACGGATCATCAATTCGGCCGTTGCTCACAAACATCTGCGGCACGACGCCCCACGCTTCTACACTCCCGGAAAGCAAAAAGCTGCGGTCGGCCTGATCGTAAACAAAGAGTACCGAGCGGCGGTCGGGTGACCAGGCCGGAGCCCGACCCTGCTGACCCAAGGCCGTTGGCACGCTGGCCTGTTCATACGCTTCACTTAACGGCAGGGCATACATCACGGGAAAGCCGGCACTATGTTCGGCGTAAACCAGCGAACGGCCGTCGGGCGAAAATGACGCATCCTCTTCCTGTAAATCAGGTGACTGGGTCAGATTAACCACTTCCTCATTAATGGCAGAGTCCAGGGAGCGCATAAAAATATCGCTGCTGCCCCCCCGCAAGCTGGTAAAAGCCACATGCCGCCCGCCTGGTGACCAGGTCGGCGCATAATCAGCGGCTGGATGATTCGTGAGTTGGAATGGGCCTTCGCTCCCGTCGGCCTTAATTAAATAGATGTTCAGGTTGCCATCCCGATACGATTCATACGCTAGCCATTGCCCATCTGGCGACCAGGTTGGCGCGGCATCGTAAGCCAAATCATTGGTTACCCGCCGCAGCACACGCTCGCGAATATTGTAAACGTATAGCTCCCAATTCCCGTCTCGCCGCGAAGCGAAAGCAATTTCAGTGCCGTCAGGCCCCCAGGCAGGATCACGATCTTCGGCAGGATGGGTCGTCAGGCGAATAGGCTCTGCCTGGTCAACCGGTAAAATATAAATATCGCTGTTGCCATTGACATGCTGCGTAAAAATGACCGCGCCTCCACCATCCAGCGGATTGGGCGTTGCCCACGGCGTAAGCTTTACAGAAACCGTGGGAATAATCGTGGGGGTAGGTGGCAATGGGGTTGGCGTCAAAATGATGGTTATCGGTGTAGCCGATTCAAAAGGCCGATCATCGGCTATAGCGGTATTGCCAGATTGGGGATCACGCATACTCAAGGCCCCGACCAATGCAATCAGCGCAACCGCAGCGACGGCCGTTGCCAGGCGAAACGTTCTGACAGCGCGTATATTAGCCCGGGGGCGCGTTGGTGCCACCACGGCACCTACCGGCGGCTTTGGCCGTTTCCAAGCCAGCCACAGCCACCCTTTCACCAGACGCCACCTGGAGCCAAAACGACGGCCGTAGACGGTACGCTGTGGTGCCGTTGATCGCCAGAATGCCTGGCTTGCCTGGCGAACACGCTGCTGGGTAAAGCTCAATGCCGAAATCGCCGCAGGCCTTAGGAATTGCTGATAGAGCCAAACGCACGACCGTATCACTAAGAATAAAAACGGCCGCCACAAATAAGTGGTCAGCAAATGGCGCAGCGCCAGCCCCATTCTACCCATGAAACGCCAAACCGGCGGTGCAGCTGCCACAAACGTATCCCACAGCAACCAGCGCAGTGGCAGCCAAAACGGCATTGTCAGGTAAAAAAGAGGCTTCCAAATAATCCAGGTAAGGAGGGTACGAAACGCTAAGCCCAGTCGGCCTAGAAAACGCCAAACGGAGAAAGCAACTGCTAAAAGAATCTGCCAGAACCGCCCAGCGGCCTGCTGAAATCGTGCGCGCATGTTGCTGCCAGTTTAGCACGGCTCAAGACTATGTCAAGTTAATTTCGCCCTCTTTTGTCCTATTTTTCGCGGCCTACGAACGGGTTATCAGACTTTAGCTTGGCTGTAAGGAACGGCCGTTACTATCCAAAGCGTAGAGAGCCAAAACGAGATTACAGCAGAAGTTGTGGTCAGTTGGCGGCCTGGACGAAGGGCAATCTTGCGGTCAAAAGGCTCAAACCAACGCCCAAGCGAAACGTAATAAAAAGGCTCTCTACATTCAGGAATTATTCGCCACTGGCCATAAGCTGGTGGTTTTTTTATTAACACCCCGACCCGACACCCTGCCAGCGTCGTAAGAAGCTGCGAGTCGGGAAAAAACGGCATGTGATAGGGTTTGCCCGACGGTTCCCCTTGGAACCACTATTTGGCAGGCACCACATACCACACCATAAAGAGAAAGTGGCACAAGCTGCCCCCGAGCACAAACAAATGCCAAACCTCATGATGACCAAAGGAGCGTGGCCACGGATCTGGCCATTCAAAATAGTAAACGAAAAAGCCAACTGAGTAGATCAAGCCACCTAATAAAAGAAGCGTCAGCCCTGCAGGCGGCAACCAACGAGACACATCCCCGGCCAAAATAAGCGGTAAAACCCCACCCCAACTCACGATGAGATAGATGGACGCATTCAAAAAGCCATGAATGCGACGACTAAACAACTTATAGGCCATTCCTGCCAGGGCGGCAAGCCAGACAACAAATAACACTGGCCATTGCCAAGCTAGTGGGAAAAATGTGCTCACAATGGGGGTATAGGTTCCAGCAATCACCAAAAAGATTGACATATGGTCCAGGCGGTTGAGCTGAAACTGCAAGCGCGGTCGCGGCTTGATGCCATGCAGGAGGGAGCTGGCGACGTACATGGCCGTTGTGCTGCAGCCGTATATTAAGAGGGTCATTGCCTTTGGCCAGTCTCCCCAAACTTGCCAAATCAACCAGGCAGACCCAAAACAAGAGGCGAATGCGCCAAAAACATGGGTCAGGGTGCTTAACGGCTCGTTTAGGCGGTGGATTAGTCGGCGCATAGGGGGATAATTTAACGGCCGTTTCTTTTCAAGGCAAGCGTTACCGGAACGGTTTGTTGCCACTTGTGAATGTTGTTACAATTCTTTAACAATGGAATCACCTATCCCATTCGGAGACCGAATGTCACTTTCTAATACAACAACAAAACAAACACCCTTAACCAATACGGCCGTTCCAACCACCTGGCGTAGTCGGCTGCAGCTGATCGTCGTCTTATTTAAGCTGCGGATTGTCTTCTTGCTGCTGATGGCAGCCACAGGCGGTGCATTTATGGCCGCGGCTGGCTGGCCCGGCTTGGGAAATCTTCTACTACTTTGGCTCACGGGCGGTATGGCAGCCGCTGGTGCTTCTGCCCTCAATCAATATTGGGAACGAAACTCGGATGGCAAAATGGGCCGCACTGAAAAACGGCCGTTGGTCACCGGAGAAATTGCCCACCCTAGCTGGGTTCCAGTTGTTGGCATTGGCTTGATCATCGTGCCATCCCTGGCTGTACTGCCGTTTAATCCAGAACTCACCCTTTTCCTTCTGCTCGGCGCAATTATTTACGTCGGTATTTATACGATTTGGCTCAAGCCACGCACCTTGGTCAATATTGTCATTGGCGGTGCGGCAGGCAGTGCGGCCGTTTTGAGCGGTAGTGCCGCCGTGGGCAACTGGAACGATCCCGGCGCTTTGGTATTGTCGCTGCTCCTTTTCCTCTGGACACCATTCCATTTTTGGAGCCTTGCCCTGCTTTACCGGGAAGATTACGCTCGGTCCGACGTTCCCATGCTGCCCGTTCACACCACACCGCGACAGGCAGCTTGGTGGGTAATGTCCCACACCTTGCCCACCAGCGTAGGCGGTTTACTCTTGGTACTTTTGCCCAGCCTGGGGTGGCTCTACTTTCTCCCCGTTGCCTGGGTCACGGCTGATCTATTCTGGAGGAACATCAAGCTAATTCATTCCCCGTCACCCCAGAACGCCAAGGGTTTGTTCATGGCATCCAATATCTATTTGCTGGTCCTTCTGCTAGCAATTTGTCTGGGAACGGTTGCTGTTTCTTTAACTGCATGATGCCCCACGTAACTTTGTACACCAAGGCAGGCTGTGGACTCTGTGAAGACGTAAAAGCTGCCCTGGAAGCGCTGCAGGCGAC
>CBDUOF010000118.1:0-13970 GCA_965368765.1 uncultured Anaerolineae bacterium
AAATCATGGCCACCCATTGCCAGCTTGGCTTAGTTACGGCCGTTTGTGATGAAGCAGAAAGTTGTTGCATGATTTTGGCATAGAGGCGTGTCATATCATAGACACGCCTCTACATGAACTATTCCACAATCCGGTAATAAACAAAGTCGTGGTCAGGTACTAAATCAGGATGAAAAATCTTGATTAGATCAGCCAGGACAAGTTGAGGGTTGGCTGCAGCGCTCTCGAAGAAATCATTGCCGCCGAACGCGTTGGTGCGCAAATCGTAGTTGTACGTTGTGCCATTTTGGAAGGCAGCAAAATCGGCGTACCGTTCATCTGCTGCTTCCAAATCCGCCAGGGAGAAAACAAAGCCAAGATTAAGCCAGTAATCACCATCTGCTGCTTGGTCGTATACCGATTCAAAATCAAGAAACAGCGTACCTGTTGACTCGTCCTCCCCCCAGAGATAGTCGGCCCCAGCCGCGTCGAGAAGCTGGGCAGTGTAGCTTTGGCCGCCGGGCATATACCAGGTTCCTTCAAACGGCGTATTGGCAAGCACGGTGGGGCGTTCAGAAACGTCTGCGGTTAATGCAACTAAGGAATCATATTCGGTGGCGGTGGTGTTGAATAGCGCCTCGGCCTGGGCTTCTTCATTGTAAAAGGCGGCAATAAATTTGCCCCATTCAGCACGGCCCAGTGGCGTCACATCTAGGTAGTCTGCATTGAGCACCACGGTAAGCCCAACTTCTTCTAGCTTGGGATGGGTATCAAAGTCGGCGGACCCGCTGGCAGAGGTCATGATGATGTCCGGGTTGAGGTCCAGAGCGGCTTCTACGTTAACCGTTGCGCCGCTGCCCAATTCGACAAGTTCGCCCGCAGCCAGTGCCGCCTGCACGGTTGGACTGTAGGCGTAAGTGGCATTATCTACCCCAACGAGGCTGTCCATTAGCCCGTACGCTTCCAGGTATGGCAAATAGGTCGTGGACATTGAGACGAAGCGGCGAACGGGTATGTCCAGCACGACGGCGTCTTCAAAACCGGGTGGGTTGGGCGTACCGCACTGCACCAGCACGTACGTGGCGGAATCTTCTGCACCCAGCCACGGGGCGGCAACGGTGACAACTTTGTAGTTGTTAAAATAGTCGATGGTGAAGCCATCTGCGTGGGTGACGGCCGTTTTCTGAGGAAAGTAGTCTACTGATTCGTCGTAGGTTTCCACACAGCCATCCGTGAGGTTGCTGCTGGGGGCTTCGGCCATCGGTGCTTCTGTTGCTTCTGGTTCCGGGGTGGGAACGGCCGTTGGCGCCACTGGCTCTTCGGCAATTTCCGTGGGTTCCGCCGCTGACTCTGTGGCGGGGGCCTCTGCCTCAACAGCGGGTTCATCCGCTGCTGGTGGTTCGCTGGTTGTTCCGCTGCACGCGGCCAATCCCAGCAAAAATAGAGTGGTCAATAAAATTAGAATAACATGTCGCTTCATTTGTTGTCTCCAGATCACAAGTCGTGTATTCATCGCAGACAAAGAGAGCGTTCAGAAAACAATTTGCGTTTGTCGTGCCTGGAATGTGGACAACAAAAAAGCTCACACAAAGGTGAGCCATCAATACCGCAAAAAAGCATTTGGTGACTCGCTTACCTTTAACCGCGAAGGTGACGAGCATAGACTCAGGTGGGTATTCGGACTTGATAAGGGTGAGTAATGTTTCTTTTACCGTTATCTAACCGTTGCGGGACAGTGTCGGACTTTCACCGATCTTCCCCCACAAAGCGTCGCGTGCTTTACATTTGTAAACCACGCTACTCTGTGCGCTGCGCATCCGGGCGGTGGGCGCACCTTCGTCTGTGCTGTTTAGTTGTTAATGGTCAGTATCATACAGCGAGCCTGGTATGGGGTCAATGATGATTGACACTGCATGGTCGGTCATTTGTCAGGGATTGGGATAGAATGGCACTGAATTGGCAACGCTGCTGACCGGAGTGAATATGGACTATCTTCAATTGTTGGTTTTTCTGTTGATCATGTACTTTTTGATACGGCCGTTGGTCGCCGGATTTCAATTCGCTCGCCCGCCCCGCCTGCGTGTATCCTTTTTCACCCCCACAAATTTAGGCGTCACGTATGAAGATGTGACGTTAACCAGCAGCGATGGCGTGGAGTTGGCTGCCTGGTACATTCCGTCGCGCAATCAGGCTGCCATCATCTTGTTGCATGGTCACAGCGGGAACCGGCTGGGGGTTATGCACCAGGCCGAAGCGTTGGTGAAGGCAGGGTACGGGGTGTTGATGTACGATTTGCGCGCCCATGGCAGCAGTGGCGGTCGCCGCTTTGCGCGCAGTCAGGCGGGCGTGGATGATTTGTTAACGGCCGTTTCCTACCTGAGCAAACGACCAGAAATTAATGCTGCCGGTATTGGCGTCATGGGCGTATCGGTGGGTGGGCTGTTTGCCTTGCAGGCCGCGGCCCAAACTGTGGCCATCCGGGCGGTGGTGGCCGACGGTCCCAGCCTGGCTACTGAAGCTGACATGCCCCCAGCCACCTCGCTTTTTGCTCAAATTGGGCTGTGGCAGCAGCGTCACTTCATGCAGGCGGCCCGCTGGTTTGCTCGGCACGAACCATTGCCGCCAAATTTAGACAGCGTGACTCGCCTGGGAGGGCGCCCTCTCTTTTTGATTTCGACCGGGCAAGGTGGGGAAGCGGCGCTGGTGCAGCAGCTGGCCGACGTGGCCGAAGCAGCCATGCTGTGGCAAATTCCTGAAGCACGGCACGCTCAGGGTTGGCGGGCGCGGCCCGATGAATACAGCCACAAGCTCGTCTCGTTTTTTGATGAGACATTAGTGCGTCGAGACAATGCCCGTATTGCCTTGCCGTCCCTGCTGGAAACAGAAGCGGTCGCTGGTGCGAAGGGAGGTGAAACGGCCGTTTTACCTCCCTTCGCCTACGAAGCCACTGTCTCGATGTTTTGGGCGAACGTCATGGCTTTTCTCATGCTGCCCTTGGCCTTTGTCCTGCTTTGGTTACCGTACCGCTGGTTGTGGGAGGAGTGGCCCTTTGTCCCGTTTTTTGAGCTTACCCTCAGCGGAGCGCTCGTTTTGATTTTGGTATTTTTGCTGAGCACGATTGTCCATGAGCTGCTTCATGCGGTGGGGTTTCGTTGGGCGGGCGGTGTGCCGTTCGACCGGATTAAATTTGGCTTTAGCTGGCTAGGACTGGCGCCCTTTGCCCACTGCCGCGATCCGCTGCGGGCGGCAGCGTATCGACATGCGGTGCTGCTGCCAGGGTTAATGTTGGGCGTGCTGCCCGGGTTGCTGGGGGTGGCGCTGCAGCGCCCGCTGTTGGTGATGTGGGCGACGTTGATGTTGTTGGCGGCTGGGGGAGATACGGCCGTTTTATGGGCTGCCCGTAAAGTGCCTGGCAACGCGTTGGTGCTGGATCATCCCGATAAAGTAGGCTGCCAGGTGTTGCCAGAGTAAGAAGGCATCCGATTGTAAATGTCACTTCCCAAAACAGTTTCAGGCCGGGCACAGAGTCGCAGCGTGTCGTTATTCCTCGCCTAGCAAAACACTTTCAGCGCGGGCAATGGCGGCAGCCGCCAGCTGGGCCACCACGTTAAGCATGAGTAAATCACCGTTGACGAACTCTTTACGATTGCTCTTATTGAGTGCCTGAATCACACCCAAAACCCGACCCGTAAACACAATGGGCACGCAAACCAGGGAGCGCGTCTTAAAATGAAAGGCCTGGTCCACTCCTGGCGAGAAGCGTGGATCTGTTTGTACGTTTGCCACAATCACAGATTCAGCGTGCTGGGCCACCCAGCCTGCAATGCCCACGCCAAGCGAAATGCGGTGCCCCACTAATTTCGAGCGAACCGCTCCATGAACAACAACAAAAGAGAGTTCGTGGGTCTCTTCATCGACCAGCATTAGCGAACCATCTTCTGCCATGATGCTATCAAGCGCAGCCTGCAAAATCTGATCCAGCAGCATCAAAATGTCGGTTTCAGGATGGATAGACAAGGCCATCTGGTTGAGGTTGCCCAGGTTGCGCAAGATCAGGCGCAAGCGAACGATCTCTTGCTGGAGCCGTTCATTCTCTTTTTGAAGCCGAACATTTTCCTGTTGCAGAAAGTGGGATGTGCCGCGAATTTCCGTGCTCATTTTGACCTCCGATTAGGGGCGGAAATTGAAAAAGGCAACGAAGTTGCTTCCTTACTGGACAAAAGTATAGCATGGGTGGGTGGCAAACGTAAAGAAAGCAAAAGCTGGCCATTTGCGTTACGCGGCGCTTGGGGACGTGCCTTCGAGACGTACATCATCATTGGGTCACTTTGCTAATGACAACGCATCTATTAGTCTGGAAAAACTACATTTTCTTGCCCAGCCAGCTTGTCCTGAATACGCTGAACAACAATATCCAGATGTTGTGGTTTGTTGACAAAGTCCAAATCCTGGCTGGGGATGACCAATACAGGGCAGACGTCATAAGAGCGTAGCCAATCTTCATAGAATGAGTCTAGCAGGCCAAGATATCCAGCCGTGATTCCGCTTTCCATGGCGCGACCACGCTGCTGAATCCGTTGTACCAGAACCGGCACCGGCGCCTTGAGATAGAGCAATAAATCAGGCTTTGGCAGGCTGTGGACAACCAGATCGAAGGCTCTACGGTAGGCCTGATAATCGCGTTCGCTAAGGTTGCCCATGTGGTGCAACGCCCGGGCAAAGATGAAGGCATCTTCATAAATGCTGCGGTCAGCGATGGCTGATTCGGGGCTACGCGCCAGCTGCAAATATTGTTCGGCACGATGGCCAATGTAGAATATTTGCAAATGGAACGCCCATTTTTGCATGTCGGCGTAAAAGTCGGCCAGATAGGGATTGTCGATAACGGACTCGTAGGCGGTGCGCCAGCCCAGGCGGCTGCCGATTCGCTCCGTGAGTGACGTTTTGCCGGCGCCGATGTTGCCTGCTACAACGATGAGGTGCTTGCTCATGCTATCTCCAAGTTGTGTGGGATGGATAAAGGATTTACCGTTACAGGGCCAAGACGGCTCATTTTATGGTTCTTATTCTACGGCCGTCCTGCCAATTGTGGTTAAGAACCGTGTTGATTTTATCGCTTTTGTGTAAAAACCAAAAAGAAGTTTGAATAAGAATAAGCGGGAAATGGGTCTTTACTTGAGCAAATCACAGATAAATCGCGCTTCGTTTATCAAAGAATTTTCTGTGATTTTCTCTGCCAGCTATGTTGGCCGCGATTATCTGAAAAATGGCGGATTGTGCCAAACATCCGTGCCATGTCTTATAATGATACCATCACCTTTTATGAGCTGCTTAACGGTGCAGCAAAGATTGATACAGGACAGTTAATGAAGAAGCGGAAGCCGGAACGTACCAAATGTGCCTCAGCGCTAGCATGAAAGGAATAGAGCAATGATTCGTGTAGCCAATTTGAGCTTTACCTATGCCGGAACCAAAAAAGCGGCCGTTCGCCAGCTAAATTTCGACGTGGCACGAGGCGAGGTGTTTGGCTTTTTGGGGCCAAGTGGGGCGGGCAAATCAACAACGCAAAAGATTCTAAATGGGCTGCTGCGTGGTTATGCAGGGAACGTGACGGTGTTGGAACGGCCGCTTGCCAGTTGGGGGTCGGATTATTATGAACATATTGGCGTGTCGTTTGAGCTACCCAATCATTACTTGAAATTAACGGCCGTTGAAAATTTAACCTATTACGGTGCGCTTTATGAAGCGAAGACGCATTCGCCGCAAGCGCTCCTTGCCCTGGTTGGCCTGGAAAATGACGGTGACTTACTGGTCGGGCAATATTCTAAAGGGATGAAAAATCGGCTTAGCGTGGCCCGCGCCTTGCTCCACAGCCCCGCACTGCTCTTTTTGGATGAGCCTACAGCGGGGCTGGACCCGGTGAATGCCCGACGCATCAAAAACATCATTCGCCAACAGCAGGCTGCAGGCACAACCATCTTCTTGACCACCCATGATATGAACGTTGCCAGTGAACTCTGCGATCGGGTTGCCTTCCTGGTGGAGGGCAAAATTAAGCTCATTGATTCACCGGAGCGGCTGCGCTTGAAGTACGGCCGTCCGCAAGTTGAGGTGGCCTATCAACAAAATGGCCAGGTGATGAAAATGATGTTTGATCTGGCGGGACTTGCGGGAAACGGCCGTTTTCAACAATTGCTCCAGAGCGAGGCCATTCAAACAATGCACACGCAAGAAGCAACCTTGGAAGATATTTTTGTCGAAGTCACTGGGAAGGCATTGGCATGATCCGCTTACAAACGGCCGTACGCTGGGATATGCGCCTCCAGCTGCGCAACGGTTTTTATTACGCAGCGGCTTTTATTGCCGTCATCATGATAATGATTCTGTTGCAATTGCCGCGTGCAGAACTGCCGACTATTTTGCCCTTGTTTGTGTTGGGCAACATGACGATAAACACGTTTTACTTCATGGCAGGATTGGTCCTGTTGGAAAAAGGTGACGGCGTACTGGAAGGGCTGGTGGTGACACCATTGCGTCAGGGAGAATATCTGGCGGCGAAACTAATAAGCCTGACGTTGTTAACGCTGGTAGAAAACGGGGCAATCGTCACGGCCGTTTTCGGCTTTCGCTACAACATACTCATGTTCATTGCCGGGCTGGGGTTGATGGCTTGTTTCAACATACTGCTTGGCTTTATTGTCGTAGCCCGTTACGATAGCATTAATCGCTTTTTGCTGCCCTCCGTATTGGTCACGATGCTTTTGACCATTCCGCTACTCGACTATCTGGACCTGTGGACCTCTCCCCTTATTTATCTCCATCCGGTCCAGGCGCCGTTGCTGCTGCTCAAAGGCGCCTTCGAGCCAATTATGGCCTGGCAAGCTGTCTATGGCGTTGTCTATGCTGTTTTGTGGGCGGGGTTGATGTTCAACTATAGTCAACGAATCTTTTACCGTTTCATTATTTTGAAGCAGCGGTGATCATTCACCCACGCTGGTTACATAAACGACCTGGGTTTGCCCGCATTTGGCAAGGCGTAGGAGGATTGAGATGAAGAGAACGGCCGTTTTCAAGGCGTTGGGCCCGATTGATATTCGCAATGTGGGCCGGGATGAACTGTTGCGTTGGATGATGTTGGTCCCTTTGCTTCTGGCCCTGCTGGTGCGCTACGGTTGGCCCATCATGGTAAGCCAATTGCAAAGTCGTTTTCAGTTCGATATTGGGCCCTACGCTGTCGTGATTATGAGCTATCTGGTAATTGGCACACCGGCTGTTTTTGGCGTGGTTATTGGCTTTTTGCTCCTGGATGAGCGCGATGAAGGGAGTTTGCTCGCCTTGCAGGTGACGCCCCTTTCGCTAAATAATTATGTCGCGTATCGTTTGGGGCTGCCGGTGATTTTGACCATCATTTTGTTGCTAATTTCCTTGCCGCTGGCGGGCGTCACCTCTTTTTCATTTGGAGAATTATTGCTGCTGGGCATGGTGGCGGCGCCGCTGGCCCCGCTGATGGCCATCTTTTTGGCCGCTTTTGCCACAAATAAGGTGCAAGGTTTTGCGCTAATGAAGGGAGCAGGCATTTTCTTTATTGTTCCTTTTGCCGCCTACTTTATGGATAATGCCTGGCAGTGGGGATTTGGCCTGCTGCCAACGTTTTGGCCACCAAAACTGTATTGGTTGATAAGTCAGTCTGAATCCGGAATTGGGTGGGTAGCGCTGGGGGGTCTGCTGATACAGGGCCTTTGGATTTACGCTTTAGGCCGCCGCTTTGATCGCATCTTACATCAATAACCCGCTGTTTGCTTTCAACTTGTTCCTAATTTACAGATTGCTGCTTACCCAATCGTCAAAGTCAGCCAAAAGCGCGGCTTTTACTGGTGGCTCCACGCCTGCGGCCGTAAAGGCATTGCGGGCAATGCGGGCCAGTCCGGCAGCGTCATAGCCAAATTCACGCGCCAAAACGGCGTACTCATCCACCAGGGAGGTGTTAAACAGCGGCGGGTCGTCGCTGTTGACGGTAACAAATAGGCCGCGTTCGTCCAGCTGGCGGAAGGGGTGGGCAGCCAGGGAGGGGAATACGTTGAGGCGAGCGTTGCTGGTCGGGTTAACCTCCAGCGGAATTTGGCGCACCTTGAGGGTGGCCATCAGTCCGGGGTCTTCAATGGCGCGAACGCCGTGACCAAGCCGATCGGCATGCAGCGCATTCAGACTGCCCCAAATGCTGGTTGGCCCAACGGTTTCTCCAGCGTGGGGTACGCTTAACAAGCCATTGGCTTTGGCTTTTTCAAAAGCGTGGGCAAAGGGTTCTGGCGGTGCGCCGACTTCGTTGCCGCCCAAGCCAAATCCAACAACGGCGGCTGCCTGACCTTCCAGGGCATAAGCCAGCGTGACCTCAGCGGGGTCGGGGTCGTAGTTGCCATTATTGATAAAGCTAAAATCTCGAGGCACGTCAAACACCCAGCGTATTTCCACCCCAAAATCGGTTTTGGCCTGAGCACGGCCGTTTTCCAGGCCACGCAGCAACTGGTCAAATGAGACGCCTTTGTCTTGAATCTGGGTGTGGGTGTAGGGGGTAACGGTAATTTCTCGATAGCGGATGTTTTGGGACGCCATTTCGGCGCCGTTTTCATAGACAATCATGGCAAAATCATCGGCTGTTCGGATGAGATTTTGAATTGTCAGGTAAATTTTCACAAAGTGGGGGAAGTCGGTGAAGGTAAACCAGTGGCGCAGCCCTGCTTCATTGTCGCTGGGCAGGCTGTCTAGCCTGTGGTGACGGCGAGCTAATTTTAATACGGTCCCCGGTTGAATCGCTCCTTCGAGATGTATATGGATTTCTGCCTTGGGCATGCTTTGAATAAAGTTGGTTACTTTGTTGGTCAGTTGGCTCATAGTTCTTGGTGGATGGTAATCCATTCTAGAAGGGTTAATGTTTCGGCACGCCGACGGCCGTCTATTTGGGCGGCGGTCAAAATAACTGTAATTTCTGCCGAATTATACCCCAATTGGCGCAGATTGTTTTTAAGTTGTTTTCGCTTTTGGCTAAAGCCGGCGCGTACCAGTTTGAAGAACGATGGTTCTTCTGCAAAAGGAATCAGGGGCTCTGTAAACAGCGTCAGGCGAAGTATCGCAGAATCGACATCGGGGCGGGGCCAGAAGGCGCCGGCCTTGATGGTGCTAATGATTTCGGCCTTGCCATACAGCTGGGTGCTCACGGCCAGCAGGCTCATTTTGGGAGGAACGGCCGTAACCCGCTCAGCCACCTCCTTTTGAATGGTCATCACCACGCTGGTTGGCTTCTGCTTGGCTGAAAGCAAATGCCGCAAGATCGCCCCTGTGATGTAATAGGGGACATTGGCCACAACTTTGTAGGGCTGGTTAAATAAGGTATCCAGATTTTGCTCAAGAATGTCGCCATGAATCAGCCGGACATTGTCAAAGTGGTCCAGTTCAGTTCGCAATATGGGCAAAAATCGATTGTCTAGCTCTACGGCCGTAACGGGAACGGCCGTTTTCGCCAAAAGCCGCGTCAGGCTGCCCAACCCCGGGCCTATTTCTAATACCGGTTCGAATGGAACCAGCTCAGCTGCTTCAACAATCCGGGCCAATACATTTTCATCGAAAAGGAAGTTCTGGCCTAAGCTCTTTTTAGGTTCGAGACGATAATGAGTAAGGAGTTGTTTGGGGTGCATGATGAGTATTGACGCTTTGCGTAATTGAGGGCCGTGCGTGCTAATTCCCCAATTACCTCGTTGCGATTTTTATGGAAGTGCCGTTGGGAGCAAATAGTTGATGTCTTCAGCCGCGGGCACCGGGGTCAGGTAATAAACATCAACATAGCCAGACCAGCTTACATATTCATCCTCATCATACCCTAAGTCAATCCAGCGGCCACGCACGCCACCACCCGTGTCTCCGGCAAACCCTACGCCATAGCCTGGCACATACACGTTGGAGCGAAAAGGCACAACGCTGCGGTCGACAGCAACGACCCCTGTACCAGCTGGCACGCCGCTGGCAGTGATGCCGTAGTTGGGATGATCTGGCGCTTTGCCAGAGCTGGCGGCGGTATAGGCAGTGACTCGCATTCGGACAAGGCGCCAATATTCCAGCGACCCTTCCGGGGTGCTTACGGTGCGGATATTGATCCGCGTTCCGTAACCGATAACCTGATTAACAGGCTGTTGGGCCACCCACTCGCCGTCCACGGTTTGGCTTACCTCCAGCCCGTTTTCATAGCGCACCCGAATGCGTTGGCGCTTAATGCCGGGTAGACCGTTGCTGACAACGGCCGTACTGTCTAAATCCAGTTGATCACTGGCTTGCCACAAGGTTTGGAACGGAATTGGCACATCTTCTAAGCGGAAATCTTCAGTAACGCGTATGACCTGGATGGTGTCGTTGGCCTTGATTGGCGCATCGGGCCCCGGAATGGTGTAATCGTAGCCGACCAGACCAATGCCGGCTTCTGCCAACACGTCCAGCACGTTTGTGTGGTGGCTGCGAATTTGGATAATACGGCCGTCTGCGGCAATCGTTAGCGGGAAGGAGCGCTGAACCTGAATGGTCATATTGGGCTGAAGCCAGGTTCCCAACGGTGGGTCTACGCCATCACTACCGTACACCTCAAGCCCTGCCTCAGTCAGGGCAGCACCCACGGTTTGCGTAGCGGTGCGCACCGTCTGTTGTTCTCCACCAGCCAGAATGGTAACCGTCACAAAACGGCCGATTTCCAACGTTTGCGGCAGGGGGGTCTGGTCTAGCGCGGCAAAAGAGACAGGCACGCCATCGGCAGTGAGCTGGTCGGTGCGTTGGGGAAGCAGCGCTACTTCGGCTAAGAATGCACCAAGGGTGGGTTGGCGCGTCCAAAAAGTGCGCGTGCCAGCTTCAGAACGGATCATCACGCTTTGGGCACGAATTATTTGGATACCCGTGTGAGAAACGGCCGTTTCTGCCAGGCCCGGCACCACCAAATCTTCTGGTCGGGTCTCAATGCCGGCCGCCGCCAGCACATCGGCGACGGAGCCAAAGCTGCCCACCACTGTCTGTGGCGGCTGCGCATCGACGTAGATGGTGTAGCTTTCCTGCGTTGCGGCGTACCCGGCCGCAATGACGCCAGTTAAAGCCAGCACAATGATAACGCCTATGATGATTCGTTTGCCGCTATTCAGCATAGTTGCCATTAAATGCTACCTGCGATGACGCGCTCTTCTGCCGTCACCGACAAAAATACAAAAAAAGAGATTGGAGATTATCTTGTGTGGCAATCTCCAATCTCCAAATTTCTCAGCAGTTTATGTGCATGGAACCGATGGTAACCAGGTAGTCCTGGGCACCCGAAAGTGATGCCTTAGCGCTGCTTCCTTCCGGACCTGACGCGGTTCGACAGCTCTCGCCGCCAGGGACCCAATCACCACCGGTTTCATGCACACAAATTGTAAATAATGCGGCCAGGATCGTAACAAAACTGTTCGGGATGGGCAAATTGTATGAAAGTCACAAAGAGATTTGAGTTAGAACAACCTCTACTGCTTTCTATCGTTAATTCCACATTCCCAGCACTTCTGGCCCACGATCCAATTCCCACGGGTAAATAATGTAGGCATCAGAAACGGCCGCATAATAAGTGGGTGTGTAGCCCGGGTACAGCGATGAGGCAGGTTTGTAATGCAAGACGCAGGTGTCCGGCGTGCCGCCAGCGGCATCAATGCGATTGGCCACCGTTACCATGTTACGCCCTTTTGTCCAAACATCATCCACAACCAAAATGCGCCGCCCGGCCAGCAAGCTGTCCGCAGGGAACTGAATAAATTCTGGAATAGCGAACTTTTCTTGTCCAGGGGTTTGCAGACCAGGAAAATCGGCTGGAAACCGAACGGAAGCGGTTAGAATGTAAGTAATGTTCAACGCTTCGGCCAGTAACCCACCTGGTACAATGCCGCCGCGTGTGATAATAAGCATGGAATCGTAGCGGCCCTGAATTTGAGGTACCAGATAATCAATTAGTTTGTCTACGTCGGACCACGTAAGAACCTCGCGACGCATATGCAACTCCTTAAGCGAAATTGGATCGAGCAAAACAAGGCTTCCCGTTCCTGTTACTGCCCGTAATCCGCAATCCTACACCTTAGCCAGCGGCATGTCAACTGAAATAAGCGTTTAGGCTACTTTCTCTTTTTAGACGGGAAGCGGGTTAAGACCGTTGCGCCGTCTGGCATGGGGAGTCTGGCACCCACGCCAACGCTGTCTGGTACGCGAATCGCCCGTTGCCCACCGCCTAGCTGGTAAATGAAAACAGCCGTATCTGCCTTACTCATACTCAGGGGCACCACCGCTTGCCCTAGCAAATAGCCGTCGCTGTCGATGGCACAGCTGGTTACCGTGCCAATGACCTTGCCCCGCTTGTCTAGTACCGGGTCACCGCCATCAGGACGGCGCACGCCCTTTTCATTCATGCGGAAGCGCACCACGACGCGGTCGCGGCTCTCTTCGTGGGCGATGAACGCAGCCCGTCCGACAAAGAATGGTTTCCACAGCTTGGCGTAGCTGCCAAAGGCGGCATCGGCGGGGTTCAGGTTCATCTCGCCAGCCAGCTCATGGCCATACAAGGGTAAACCCGCTTCGGTGCGGGTGCTGTCACGCGCGGCCAGGCCGCAGGGCTTGATGCCCATTGCTTCACCAGCCGCCAGCAGGGCAGCCCAAAGAGCGGGGGCCTTATCTGGATGAACAAATAACTCGTAGGCGATGCGTTCGCCAGTGTAACCTGTGCGCGAAATGATCAAATCGAAACCAGCAATCGTGCCCTGTGTGAGGCCAGCCCAGGGCAACCCCTTGATTTTTTTAGCCAGAGCCGGATCATCACAGAGTGCCAACAGGATGTCGGTGGCGCGGGGGCCTTGGAGGGGCATGTCTACGCGGCATTCATCACCGTATTGCGGGTCGCGCAGATCGCGCAGCTGAACCGGGTGCTGGATTTTGGCAAACGGCCGTTCTGCATCAATCATCACCTGGCCATTGTTGACCGCATTGAGCCAGGCCCAATCCTTATCGTTGTTGGAGGCATTGACGACAAGCATAAAGCGGTCTGCGGCCAGTCGGTACACCAGCAAATCGTCGATGACAGAGCCATCGGGCATAAGCAGGTAGGTGTAGTGGGAGCGACCGACGCTCAGGGTGGAGACATCGTTGCTCATGACGGTGTTGAGGAATTCCTCAACGTGTGGTCCGCTGGCATCGAAAACGCCCATGTGGGTCGCATCGAAAAGTCCGGCGGCTTCGCGCACGGCCATGTGCTCTTCAACCACGGAGGTTTCGTAGCGCACCGGCATCTCGTAACCGCCAAAGGGCACCATGCGCCCGCCCAAGGCGACATGAGCGTCGTAAAGCGTGGTGCGTTTCATTGGCGGGTCGGCTGGTTCTGTCCAGCTAAATTCGGGCAGGGCGTTGCCATCGTTGAACCCGTCGTTGCCGATGAAGAAAGGTTTTGTGGGGGAAACGGCCGTTTCTACATCATCCGGTGCTGGTAAATCACTTTCTGGCTGGATCGCTTTCACCACGACAGCCCCCGGCAGCTTGGCATATAAATCGCCAAAATCGACGTAGCCATCAGACAAATCGGCTAGCCACTCGGCGGCCTTGCCTGCGGTTGCCACATTGGCAAAGCGCAGCTGGTATCGGCTGGCGCTTATCCGTTTTAAGGTACCATTTGCCTGGGCAATGCCCAGTTTTGTGGCCTGTCGTTCGCCATCGGCCAAAGCCAGCACGTCGCTGGTAAGGGCGTAATTAAGGAAAGTTGTGGCTTCAGCCCCACGTATTTCGATCGTATGGGAAACGGCCGTTGGTTCCGGGACGTTCCGCAGCTGGCGCACAATCTCGCGTGCCCGCTGCAGCGCGGCAAAACTAACCTTGGCGCGCAGCTGCTGCTTGCCACCTAGGGCGGTATAGCTAAACGGTTTACAGCCATTTAGCGCTGTCGCAATCGCCTCTGCCAATAA
>CBDUOF010000119.1:0-13946 GCA_965368765.1 uncultured Anaerolineae bacterium
TCGCCAGCCGCCGATTACGCGCCACAATAGGCCAACGGCCGTTCACTTCCCCATTTACACCAATAGCAACCGCTTCCTGATGCAAAGCCACCGTAGGGCAGACGTGCCAGGGCACGCCGTACAGCATGTCCCCCACAGCAAAGTCAGCGGCATTGGGCAGCTCAATGACTAAATGCTCTTCGTTTTGGCTGACGGCCACGGCTTCGGGCGCATTGAGGAAGCGCACCCGGTTTTCCAGCGGGTTTTCGGCCGCGACCGCTTTGTGACCCAAATCGAGGCAAAGTCGGTTGGCAACTGGCTTGCTAATGACGCGACAGAGTATAACGGCCGCATGGACAAACGGCAGCTCCGGGCAAAGCGCCGCATACCCCATATCCCACAAGGTGTAGGTGCCGGGGCTTAAATCGATATCGGCTTGAAGCGCGTGGACGGGAAAGGTGGGAGAGCCGCCCGCCACAATGTTTGGCACGGGTAAATCGCGGTCGGCCATGCGCTGCATCATTTGCTGAACAGGGGCAAAGGCAGCATTGGCTTGGACTGTCCTGTCCACGATGTTTAAACGGGCAAACTGTCCATCGTAAACATGCAGTCCGGCGAAGGTGAGCTGTGGCGTGTCGCTAATCTGTTTGGCTAAGTTTTCCGCCGCTGCGCCCGGTTGGATGCCGGTACGGCCGTTGCCGTTATCAATATCGATCCAAATGTTGAGCATTACATCAGTGCCATTTAGCTGCCCTGCCAACTGGCGTAGAGTGGTTTCATTGTCCAGCAGGCAGCCAAACTGGCTGCCTGGATAGGCTCGGGCTAAGTTAATCAGCCGCTGCTGGTTGGGGCCAACGGGCTGATAAGCCAGCAAAATGTCGGCTACGCCACAGGTGGCTACCATTTCGGCTTCAGCAATGGTGGCGCACTTCATCTTGTTGATGCCGTAGCTTTGGTGCATTTTTACAATTTGGGGCAGCTTGTGGGTTTTTACATGCGGCCGTAAGCGGTTTACGTCCCCAGCAATGGCGATAAGCTGTTCAATATTTTGCTTCACCCGCTCTGGATAGATGAGCAGGGCTGGGGAAGCAATCTCATTTGGGTCTTTGGGTTCATACCAGGGGAGTGCATTGCTCATTTATTGTCTCGGATGTCGGTCAAGTTTGTAAACTTGACCAACGGCCGTAAAATTAACTTCTCGTTTCTATTTCTGTAAATTTTCTACATCAGCTAAGTCTTGATGACGGCCAGTTGCTTTCTTATTTTCCAGCAAATCTTCCAAGTCAATAAATGCGAAATTGACCCCATCAGTCTCAACCTCAACGCGACGTTCAAAACAAGAGTCAAAGTTGATGCCTTTGGGTGTCATGAGAATGTCAATACGACTGGGTGGGTAGCCTAGTTGAATCACTTGATTGGGTTCCAAAAAATCGGAAGCTTGTAGGCCCAATGAGCCAAAGCCGAAATCGTCGAGAGCTGCAATCAGACGGTCGGCATTTTCCTTGCTTAATTCAATCCAAACATCCAAGTCTTTGGTATAGCGGGGATGACCATGAAAGGCAACGGCGTACCCACCTATGATCAGATATTTAACCTGATTATCGTTTAACGATTGTATAAACTCTTTGAAGTCGGGGTCTACAATCATATTTCCATTGATGGTATTCGCGCCGGATTTGTTCAAGGGCTGCTAAACGGGCTTGATATGGCTGGGTACGCCAATATTTAGACTCGTGATCTTGATTCTCTAGCGGAACTTTGCGGTACACTTTTTGCACGGTCATAACGTCAGAATTATACCATATTTGGCGTGTTGTCTGGGGAAACGGCCGTCCCAATCTCCAGTTTCTAATCCCTAGTCTCAAACATTCTCTTTCAAAAACGCCCCAATCTCCGCCAGCGGCACATTGATCCGCTCGCTTTCGCTGCGGCGCTTCATTTCCACGTTGCCTTCTTTCAGGCCACGATTGCCGATAGCGATGCGCCAGGGCACGCCAATCAGGTCGGCATCTTTGAACTTGACCCCCGCGCTTAAATCACGGTCGTCGTAGAGCACTTCATACCCGGCGCGGATGAGATCGGCGTAGAGCGTGTCGGCGGCTTCGCGCACATCGTCGCCCTTGCCCAGATACATGAGATGAATCTGGTAGGGGGCAACGCTGTCAGGCCAAATGATGCCATTTTCGTCGTTGTGCAGCTCCACGACGGTGGCCATCAGCCGGTCCAGGCCAATGCCGTAGGAGCCCATAAAAATGAGCTGCGGCTTGCCGTTTTCGTCCAGATAGGTGGCGTTGGTGGCGGCGCTGTAGCGCGTGCCCAGCTTAAAGCAATGTCCTGCCTCGATGCAGCGGCGTGCTTCCAAACGGCTGCCGTTGGGCGCCTTGTGACCCGTATCTGCCTGAGCAATATCGGCCATTTTGCTGATAGCATGGTCACGCGGATAGTTGGCTCCCGTGTAGTGGTAGCCCTCGTCGTTGGCGCCTACCACGAAGTTGCCGCCTGCCTCGATAGACAGATCGGCCAACACATAAACGCCCGGTGACTGCAAATCCGGGGCAACGGTGAGGCCAATGGGGGAGGCATAGCCCGGCGTCGCGCCCGCCGCAATGATCTCTGCTTCGGTCGCGGCACGCAGCACACCGCCGCCCAGGGCATTAACCACTTTCACCTCATTAATGTCCAAATCACCGCGCACGAGGCCAAAAACAAAACGGCCGTCTGCCTCACGACCCACAGCAGGCGACCACCAATAAAAGACCGCTTTCAGCGTCTGGCTGGTGGGCACGCCGATAAAATCGGCCACCTGGGCAATGGTTTTGCAGTTTGGGGTTTCTACCTTGGCCAAAGCTGCCAGCTCAGCGGGCTTCTCCCCTTCGCGGATAAATTCGGCCGCTTCCACATTGGCCGAATAGGTGCCATCTTCGGAGGTGATGTAGGTGTCTTCGCCGCCTTCGTGAGGCACGACAAATTCGTGAGAGGTCTTGCCACCCATCGCCCCTACATCGGCATTAATGGCAACCGCAGGCGTCCCGGCACGCTCAAAAACGTTATAGTACGCCTGGAGCATTTTGGGGTAGAACTTGTCCAGCGCTTCTTCGCTGGTGTCCAGACTATAGGCATCCTTCATGATGAATTCGCGCAGGCGCATCAGCCCGCCACGAGCGCGGGGTTCATCACGAAACTTTTTGCTGATATGGTAAACGAGTTTGGGCAGATCGCGGTAACTGTCGATTTCGCGTAAGGTCAAATCGACGACGACTTCTTCATGCGTAGCCGAAAGGGCATATTCCCGTCCGCCGCCCGCTTTCACCTTCATGAGGACATCCATCGTGTCCCAGCGACCAGTGGCCTGCCAGACGTTCGCGGGGTGGATGTTGGGCATCCACATTTCTTGCCCGCCGATGGCATCCATCTCCTGAGCCAAAATGTTCCATATTTTGCGCAGAACGCGGTAGCCAAAGGGCATGTAGGTGTAAATTCCAGAACCTAACGGCCGTACAAAATTTGCTCGGATCAGCAATTGATGACTGGCCATTTCGGCATCAGCTGGTGCTTCGCGCAAGGTTTTTCCAAATGCTTGTGAAAGACGCATAAATATTCCTGATTGAATGTGAGTTATTTTTGTTGAACCCTTCTTTTAAGTGGGCAACGGTGAAGTATAACAGTCATCAAAAAGGGCGTCAAAGCGCTTAAACTGCCTTAATTTTTCATGATTACACGAGGGAAAGTGCCTTTTTATAGGAGCAAAACCTTGCCAACTCAGCGATCTTGTTCTAACATGGTCAACCGTTGCCTCTCGTGGCAAAGTTGACAGAGGCATCAAATTAATCCCCGAGCTGATACGCTCGAGCCAATCAGTCGGGAAATTCTATTTGCAAAAGGATGGAAAAAATGGCTTATAGTTTTACAAACTCTAAAGATCGCACCTATTATCTACATCGCAAAGACACGACGTTGAAAAACGGCCGTACCCAAACAATCTATTTCTTCGCCAAAGACGTAAGAGACGAAGGTTCACTTGACGCAGTTCCAGACGGTTACGTCGTTTCCGAAAGCCGCAACGGGCTGCCGGTTCTCAAGCGCGCCGCTTAACGTTTAGCACTTAATTTCAAGATGCTAAACGAGGCTGTCTAAACAACGGCCGTATCGTTAAAAAAAAGAGAAAGCTCCAACTTTTTTGTTGGAGCTTTTTTGTTGTCCTTTTCCAGAAAGAAGCAGAATCGTTTGATCCTGCATTCATCGTGGCAGCAATCTTAAAAATCCGGCTAAATTTCTTGCTTGCCAGCCGCTCTCGTGTTATATTTTGCTTCCTAGTCCGCCGAGCGGGCTATTTTTGTGCAGTAAAAAATACAAGCGGTGTTCTTACCCGTTGGAGATTGGAATTATGTCTGATTTATTACTAAAAACTTTTGACAATGAAAAACAGGAATCCCTGCCTGAATTGAGTGTTGGAGATGACGTAACGGTTCACGTACGGATTAACGTTGGGGAACGGAACGAACGTTCTCAGATTGTCCGTGGCACCGTCATTCGCATGCGTCGTAGCGGCAACAACAGCAATTTCACCGTGCGCCGTATTGCTTCCAACGGGGTTGGGGTCGAGCGTACCTTTTTGCTGAACTCGCCTCGAATCGAGAAAATTGACGTGCATCGTCACGCATACGTGCGTCGGGCGCAGCTGTACTATTTGCGCAATCGAACAGGCAAATCGGCCCGCCTGCGTGAAAAGCGGGTTTTTTAATGTAAACCTTTGCCGTGCGGCTGCCAAATCACTATAACGGTTTGGTGTTTTCCTTGCATGGTTTAGATGGTGTCGCCAACCCAGATAAATTATCTGGCACCAGAAACTGGGTGAAAGCGTTATAGCTTTCACCCTTTTTTTGTTCCTTATTTTATGTGACAGAGTCATGTGGAATGACAGCTATCGTTGGTAAGATCATCACGATTCGCTTTATTTAAATGTTTACAAATTGGAGACGGCATGATTGCAATGACAGGCAAACCATTAATTGGCTGCACAACCTACCGGAAAACTTCTGGCCAAATCCCACCCATTGATATTTTGGGGCTAATGCCTTCTTATCTGAAAGCGGTTGAGGCAGCCGGCGGCGTGCCGGTGATGATTCCGTTAGGCCTCAGTGAGGATGATTTACAGTCGGTGGTTGAGCGAATGGATGGCATTTTGCTTCCCGGCGGTGGGGATATTGAACCTAGCGTCTATCAGGGGCAGCGGCATCAAACAGTATCTGACATTGATGAAGATCGGGACCGCGTGGAATTATTCTTGGCGCGTACGGCCGTTTCCCAGCAAAAACCGTTGTTATCCATTTGCCGGGGCATGCAGGTGCTCAATGTTGCCTTGGGCGGTTCGCTTTGGGAAGATGTTGAGCTACTAATGCCGCAAGCGATGCACCACGAGTTTGTCAACAGCCATCCGCGTAATCATCTGGCCCACAATGTCACTATCGAGGCTGATTCATTGTTAGCAAAACAGCTGGGCAGCACGGAAACGGCCGTAAATAGTTTGCATCATCAGGGTGTACGACGGCTGGCAAGTGCGCTCCGGGCAACGGCCGTTGCCCCAGACGGCCTCATTGAAGGTATCGAAGTGATTGATCATCCTTATGCCGTTGGCGTGCAGTGGCATCCCGAAAACCTCATTCACAATGCGCCGCATATGCTGGGGCTGTTCCAGGGTTTGGTAGAAGCGGCTTCTGCTTCCCAGCCAGTCATCAGTTATCGGTAGACGGTAATCAGTAAGCGGTTTTCTAGCCATGATTTTCCGCTACCCGCTTGCGGACAGCCAAGATGAACGAACAGCAACCCATCGGCGTATTTGACTCCGGCGTAGGCGGGCTTTCCGTTTTACGCCATCTTCTGGCACAACTGCCCCAGGAACAGTTCATCTACCTGGCAGATCAGGCACACGTGCCATATGGTTCCCGCTCGGCACAAGAAATTGTTAGGTTTAGCCAGGGAATCACCCAATTCTTCCTCACTTTAAATGTCAAAGCGATCGTGATTGCCTGTAATACAGCTTCAGCGGCGGCGCTGAACCTGCAGCGGCAGCAGATAGATCTGCCATTTGTGGGGATGGAGCCGGCGGTTAAGCCCGCTGCCCAACAAACGCAAAGCGGCAAGGTTGGCATTTTGGCCACGGGCGGCACGTTTGCCAGCGCCCGCTACGCCCGGCTAACGGCCAAATATGCACAAGGCGTTTCGGTGTGGGAAGATCCGTGTGTGGGGCTGGTGCCAGAAATTGAGGCGGGACGGCTAGACAGCCCTGCCGTGCACCAAATTTTGCGGCAGGCGCTCACGCCAATGCTGGCTGTGGGCGTGGATACGGTGGTTTTGGGCTGCACGCATTATCCATTTGTGCTGCCGGTGGTTGAGGGTATTGTGGGAACGGCCGTTACCATCATCGATCCGGCTCCCGCTGTCGCCCGCCAAACGGCCGTCGTCCTTCGTCAAGGTAATTTGTTAGCCGTTAAGACCCAGGTTGGCGGGGTACAATTTATCACCACGGGTGAAGCCGAGCCGTTTGCTCGGCAGGTGGAAAAGTTGTTGGGGCATCAGGAGGCTAGCCTGAAAACGGCCGTCTGGCACAATGATCAGCTTGCCGCAAAACAGTAAACAACTGGTCAGTTAGCAGCTTACTGCGATCTGTCTATTAAGCAGTGATTTACCGACAACTGATCCCTGAAGCGTGACTCCCTGACACAAATTTTATTTTTTCGTATAATCTCCGTGTGAGACGACGAAATCCAGACCGTTGGCGGGCAATTGAAGGACGTTTAGGGCGCGAATCGACCATTTGGTTGGCCACTGTGCGCTTCGATGGCCGTCCCCACCTGGCGCCCCTCTGGTTTATTTGGCTCAATGGCAAAATTTACTTCGCCACCGGCAGCGACACCCAAAAATTTGTCAATATGTATCATAATCAGGCCGTTTCGCTCTCGTTGCCTGATACCCAAAATGTGATCGTTATCGAAGGGGAAGCCCACGTGGCAGACCGCGGCACGGTAGACGTATTGGCCGATTATTTTTACCATAAATATGAATGGGATTTTCGTTAC
This sequence comes from uncultured Anaerolineae bacterium, assembly GCA_965368765.1. Lineage (GTDB taxonomy): Bacteria > Chloroflexota > Anaerolineae > Promineifilales > Promineifilaceae > Leptofilum. The sequence goes on from CBDUOF010000119.1 coordinate 7,056, forward strand.
GACAACAGCGCGACCTGGCGGCTGATTGAAGTGACTCCGTTCAAAGTTTTGGTGTGGGGAGATGGCTATGACGATTCAGAAGGGATCCGGGTGCTTTAGAAACTGTTAACAAATCACTATCAGATTCTTACGAGAATCCAATCATTTGTAGGTACAGTTACGACCGTAATTTGCCGCAATTTGCTCAGATCACCCAAATGCTGGTTCAAAAATTGACCGAGCGTAGACTGCGCCAGTTGTGGCTAACTAGAAAACAAGGAAATAAATATGCGATTTGATAAATTTACGGAACGCGCCCAGGATGCCGCAGCTAGAGCCTATGAACTCACCCAAGAGTACGGCCACACCCAGGTCGATACGGAACATCTCTTTTTAGCTCTAATGAAGCAAGATGATGGTGCCGTTCCTCAACTTCTCGAGCAGCTAAAAGTAGATGCAGCGGCCATTCAGCAGCGGCTTGAAGAAGAACTAAAGAGCAGCCCCAAAGTCTCTGTTTACGGTGGCGGGGTTGGCCAGATTTTTTATACGCCCCGTATCCGTACGGTTCTGGAACTGGCACAGGGGGAGGCCAACCGCCTCAAAGATGAATTTATATCAACCGAACATCTTTTCCTGGCAATCCTGAGCGAGCGTAACACGCCATCGGCCCGCATTTTGCAGGAATTTGGCGTTACCCGCGAGCACGTACTGAACGGCATCCAGGACCTGCGCGGCGGCGCACGCGTGACAGACCGTCAGGCTGAAAGCCGCTATCGTACGCTGGATAAATACAGCCGCGACTTGACCCTTTTGGCACGCGAAGGCAAGCTAGACCCCGTCATTGGTCGAGATGACGAAATTTTGCGCGTGGTGCAGGTGTTAAGCCGACGTACCAAAAACAATCCGGTGCTTATCGGTGAAGCCGGTGTGGGTAAGACTGCCATTGTAGAAGGGTTGGCTCAAAAAATCATCGTTAGTGATGTGCCCGAAAATTTACTGAATAAAAAAGTAGTCTCGCTTGATTTGGGCGCCATGATTGCCGGGAGCCGCTTCCGGGGAGAGTTTGAAGAGCGGCTCAAGGCCTCCATGGAAGAGATTCAGCGGGCACAGGGCGAAATCATTCTGTTTATTGATGAGCTGCACACCGTTGTGGGAGCCGGTTCGGCACAGGGCGCCATGGATGCCAGCAACATGCTGAAACCTGCCCTGGCACGCGGCGAACTGCAATGTGTGGGCGCTACGACGCTGGATGAATATCGCCAATACATCGAGAAAGATAGCGCTCTGGAGCGTCGTTTTGCCCCGGTGTTTGTCGATGAACCCACGGTGGACGATACAATTGAAATGCTGCGCGGTTTGCGTGAAAAGTATGAGCAACATCACAAAATCACCTACGCCGATGAGGCTTTGGTTTCGGCGGTAAAGCTTTCTCAGCGATACGTTATGGATAGGCGGTTGCCCGATAAGGCGATTGATCTGATAGACGAGGCAGCAGCCAAACTGCGCGTTGCGTTATACACGCTGCCAAGCAACCTGAAGTCGCTCAAAATTGAGCTAGATAAGCTAACGGCCGAAGAGGAAGAAGCACATACGGTTCGAGATTATGAAAGAGCCGCCATCGTCCGTGCTGAACGACTACGCCTGGAAGGCGAGTTTGCCGTAGCGCGCGACTCGTGGAAATCTGAAAATGAGCTGGATGAAATTGTGACCGAGGATGACATTGCCAGCGTTGTGGCTGCCTGGACGGGCATTCCCGTAACGCAAATGATGGAAACGGAGTCAACAAAACTCCTGCAAATGGAAGAACGACTGCATGAGCGGATTGTGGGGCAAAATCGCGCAATCGAGGCGCTTTCTGATGCAATTCGGCGCAGTCGCTCCGGACTGAGCGATCCGCGTCGTCCAATTGGTTCCTTTATCTTTTTGGGCAGTTCTGGTGTGGGTAAAACGGAGCTGGCCAAAGCGATGGCGGAGTTCTTGTTTGATGATGAGGATGCCTTGATTCGGGTAGACATGAGCGAGTACCGTGAGCAACATACGGTAAGCCGCCTGTTTGGTGCTCCTCCCGGATACGTGGGATATGAGCAAGGCGGTCAGCTAACGGAACAGGTTCGAAGACGGCCGTATTCCGTCGTTCTCTTTGATGAAATTGAAAAAGCACATCCAGACGTCTGGAATGCTTTATTGCAGTTGCTTGATGACGGCCGTTTAACCGATGGTCAAGGGCGCCTGGTCAATTTCCGCAACACCGTCATTGTCATGACCAGCAACGTGGGCACTTCATTTGTGAAGAGTTCCGGTGCGTTGGGCTTTAGCGGTACGCGCGACGGCGACGAAGCGGCCGGTCACAAACGGATCGATGAAGCGTTGAAGAAAACGTTCCGACCTGAATTCATCAACCGGATTGATGAGATCATTATCTTCGAGCCACTGAGCGAAGAGCATGTTGTCGAGATTGTGCAAATGCAAATGAAAGAAGTACAGGCACGGCTGTCTGAGCAAGGAGGTCTCTCCATCATCCTCACAGAAGCGGCCCGACTTTGGCTGGCCAAGCAGGGCTTTGACGACGATTTTGGAGCACGGCCACTGCGGCGCGCGCTGCAGCGCTTTGTAGAAAGCCCGCTTTCGGTGAAGCTGCTTAAGGGTGAGTTCAACGCCGGGGACATTATTCATATTGATGAAGTAGACAACGAGCTGGTTTTTGAACGGGCCGAAGATGCCACGCTGAACACGCCGCAATCGGTGGAAGAATCGCTGGATGCCTAAAGGACAGTGAGCTTTTAGAAACGTAACCGAGGCGCCCTCTCTGACAAACAGTTGGAGAGGGCGCTTTTTTGATCGTGCTTAGCTGGCTTTCCGTTTTAGGATGGCGGCGGCGGCAGCCTGAAGGCTGATACGGCCGTTCCTGGCCTGCTGCTGTATCATTTTGTACGCCGCTTCCTCGCTTAAGCCCGTTGCCATGAGGCGCGCTTTGGCTTTGTCTAATAGCTTGCGCGTTTCTAATGCGTCGGCCAGCCTATTGGCCTCTTCTTGCAAGGCCTGGCTATCCTTAAACCGCTTGTACGCGATGGTGATGGCAGCGGACAACTCCTCTGGCTTGACTGGTTTGATGAGATACCCGTGAATGGGCAGTTCCGTAGCCTTTTCGATCAGGTCTTGTTCGCTGAAAGCAGTAAGCAGCAGAATGGGCATCGGTTGGGTGCGCGCCAGCGTTTTAGCGGCCTGCAAGCCATCGGTGAAGGGCATTTTGATATCCAATATAGCCAGGTCGGGCCGGTGGCGGCGAGCCATTTCCAGGGCCTCACGGCCGTTTGTGGCGGCCAGCACTTCATGCCCCAGCCCCTGCAGAATGGATTTCAAACCCATACGGATAATTGATTCATCATCGGCAATCAAAATGCGCATAATGCTCACCCAAGCTCTTGTTCAATCGTACGAGGCAGGCGAAGGCTAATTTCGGTTCCGCCGGTCGTTGGCTGATTAAATTTGAGACGGCCGTTTAAATCTTCCTTCACCAACGTGTCCACAATTTCCAGCCCGAGTCCCGGTTTGATCGCTGCCGGCAGGCCGCACCCATTGTCTCGCACAATGATTATGATCTCGTCCGGAGAGCGTCCCAGAGAGATATCGATTTGTCCGTCTAGCGTAACGTCATTAAACGCATGATCCAGGCTATTTTGCACCAGTTCATTAACTACCAGAGCAATCGCCGTGGCGGGCTTGCTGGGTAGGCTGATGGCGTCGCCAAACACACGAATGGCGATGGCTCGGTTGGGAGCGGTCATCGTTTCAACCGTGGTCCGGCTAATGCGTTCCAACACATCTTTCACTTCTACCAAACGAAACCCGCGTTCAGACAATATTTCATGCACAGCCGCAATGCTGCGGATGCGGTGGATGTTGGTTTGCAGGACGTCGCGAGGGTCCAGCCTGTCGGCATCGGCCAACTGGAGCTGCATGAGCATGGCAATGGTTTGCAAATTATTTTTGATTCGATGGTGCATTTCGCGGACAACGGCCGTATTCGTTACCAATCGCGCGTTTTCAATGGCCAGCGCGGTCTGGTTAGCCAGCGTGGCAAATAACGTTTGCTGCTCCTCGCTAAATTGGCGTGGCTGCGTGCTGTAACAGTTAAAAACACCAATAACCCGATCCCGCACGCTGAGCGGTACGGCGAGCAGCGAGACAAGCCCTTCTTGTCGCGCCAGATCGCTGCCTTTATAGCGCGAGTCTGTTTGCACATTGGCAATGTAGAGTGGCTGCCCCGTTTGCAGGACGCTGTTGATGACGCTGCTCTCTGCTGAACCAACAGGTAGCGGCGGGCGGTGTTGGTACGGATTTTGCTCCCGTCTGGCGGAGCGAAGTTCCAAATGGGTACCCGTTTCATTGAGCAGAAAGATTGCGCAAACGGCCGTATCCATCATTTTGGCCGCCATCTCTGTCACCACATCCAATATATCGTCTAAATATTGCGGCGAGGTGACAACCTCGCTAACTTGGGCCAGGCCCCGCATTTCTTCAATTTGATGGGCTTGCTTGTCATAAAGTTGCGCTTTAACCAATGCGCCGGCTGCAATGTCGCCAATGAGTGAGAGCAAGGCCACTTCGTTTTCCGTAAAGTCGTGAGGCGTGCGGGTTTGCACATTGAGCGCACCAATCACGTCTGCCTCAATCACCAACGGAATAGCCAACAGCGAGACAAATGGCGTTTCCTCTGCCTCATCGACCCACATAAAATGAGGGTCGTGCTGCGCATCGCTGGCAAAGATAGGCTGGTTACTTTGCACCGCATACCCGGTCATCCCTTCACCCACTTCCAGGGTCGCTCGACCCAGGGCGCGTTTAGCCAGTCCGGTAGAGGCACGCAACCGCAGCGTCGTCCCATCTGGATCGACGAGGTAGATGGTACAGGAATCGACATGCATGACCTCGGTTGTTTTACGCACAATGAGGTCGAGCGTAGAGTCCAAATCCCAGGCGGTGCTGAGTGCCTGGGCTATCTGGCGCAGTGCGGTCATTGCAAGAGGGCGCGTTGAGTCTCTGTTAAACATGAGGGGATTATAGCAGTTGTGAGCCAACGACAGAATCAACGATTTTCACGACGGGCCAACTTATCACTTATTTATCTGATAATCAGCGCACGGGCTGCAGCGCCCGCCAGAGCGGCCCATCCTGGCGCACGCCGCGCCGATCCAGATCGCTGGTGGCGAGCAAAATGCCGTCGGAGCAGCGCGCCGTCAGGCCACGCACGATTCGGCTGAGCAGCTGATTGCGAATGTGGAAGTCGTTGTCCATCGTCCAGGGCTGGTTGGGATCATAGCTTTGCGCCAGCACAAAGGCATTGCTGAGCGGCTGATTGGGAATATCCCACCAGCCGGTTGCGGCCGTTTCTAACCATACCTGCACTCGAACCGGCGAACCAGCCAACAAGTAGCCGTAAATCGTAGAAATCATGATGCCATTGGGGTCGGGTGGGTCGCCCAGCTCAGGCGGATTGGCCGTCACCAACCCCTGGTTAATGCCATCGATGAAGGCGTTGCCAATGGCGGCGGGCGAGTGCAAACCAATTGCCTCGGCCGATTGGCGCAGGCGCGTGGCGGCCTGTACCAGCCAGTCACACACCGCCGCTGCCGCCACGTCGGGCTCCGGCTGGAAGCGGCGTTCAGAAAGCAGGGTAAAGAGGCTGTGCAGGAAAACGTCGATACTGGCTGTGCCATCCTGCCCATCTAGCCACAGGCGAATCTCTTCATACAGGCCCACAAAATCCATGCCGATGCGGCTCTCGATACGTTCCGGCATCTCGGAGATGGGCAGCAGATGGGCGGTTTCCGGCTGATAAAGCCGCTCGGTGAGCAGTTCAGCGCGGGCGGCATCCAACCCACTGATGCTGAGGGTCAACGCTTCGGCCACGTCGAAGGATGATGGTGGCAATTTCCATTCGGGATGGGCCAGCGCCAGCCAAGTGAGCCAAGCACGAACGCGTGGTTCGTCGCGGGGGCTGGAGCGACGGCGCAGCAAATAGTAGGGCAGACCAGCGTCGCGAAAGGCGTTGCCCAGCATGTAGCGCAGCGCCCCGTCGAGGTAAGGGGCGATGATGGCAATCTCAGACGGGTGCAGATCGTGCTCCGCCATGAGCCCATGCAGAGACTCAGCCAGCTCTACGATCATTTCACGGCGGTAACGGCCGCCGACTGCGCCCAAAATCGCCTGCTGCGCTTCGGCAAACGGTTTATTGGTGTTCATCAGGCTGTTTTCCACCAGATTGGCCAGGTGAGTCAGCGCGCGGCTGGTGTTGAACGATTGGTCAAAGGTGAAGGCGAAGGCGCTGAGGCTGCGAAATTTGTTGGCGCCCAGCGGGTCGGCGGCGAGGAAACGTTTGTAGCCCCCGGCAGCGTCGTAGGCAACGGCCGTTGTCACCGTTTCGTTCATTAGTTCAGCCACAAAGTTTTGTCCGGCTGGGGTTTGCTCCTCGATGTTGTCCACAATCAGATGGCGATACCGTTCACTGAAATATTTGTGGAATTCGGGATGCTGGACCAATTGAGTATCGAACACTTCAATGGCCAGGGACAAATCGAGCAGGCTGTCGCGCAGGCAGGTGGCCCGGAAACTGCGGGCGGCGGTGGCGGCTTCGTTGAGGTGGCGAATCCGCTCTGGCTCCCCGGCCCAGGTGCGAATTTGCCGCTCGATGGCGTCGGTGAGGCTGAGGCTGTTGAGCGCGGCGCGGTTGAGCGTGTCCAGCAGTTGGCTGACAATTTGCTGGGGACGCAGGCGCAGGTCGGCAAAAGCCCCGTCGTTGAGCATGGGGGTGATGATGTGCCACATGAGCAGCTGGGCCAGATCGTAGCTGAGGAAGGTGGGGGGATGATACGGCCGTTCAAACCCCGCCGACCGGGCCACCAGCGGCCAAAA
>CBDUOF010000120.1:0-13905 GCA_965368765.1 uncultured Anaerolineae bacterium
CGGCAAAAATGTTGCTGATGATTTCTGGCGCATAGGGAAAACCGAGAAAGTCGAAAACCCGCTGGAATGCCTTCTCCTGATTCAGCACCGTGTCTTCGTACTGCACAAGCAAAACATTGCGGTTCTCATGTAAATTCAGTTCGAAGTAAAGCTGGTTGCGCATGTACCAGTAAAGACAGGCGCCATCTTCGTTAGACATGTCATCGTGGTAAAGTTCTTTAAAGAGTTGAATTGTTTCAGGGCTTATGCGCTTGCCCCTGTTACCAAGCTTGTCTAGTCGGTCACGTGCTACCCATTGCACCATGTCATTCTTGAAATGGCTCCCCCACTTGTGAACGGAGGAGTTGGCGGCATCCTCATAGCGTCGGTATACCCAAATTGATTTTGCGTTGTCAAACCGCATAAGCAGCTCATCTGCAAACTGAGAGTCCAGGATATTGCCAAAGCTAACGATAGGGGCGGGCGTCATGCGGATCAGCGATTTGACGATCCAGTCAGCCCGAAGCTGGTAATCTTTGAAGGCGATATTTGCTTCACTCTCTTGATAGTCCCAACCGTGTAGAGAGTTGCCGATGGCTTCGCAAACCATCTGGGTTCCAGAGCGATTGGAGCCGAAAACAAATACTGGCATTTTGGCTGATTTCGGATGTTTGGTCAGGAGCCGCTGTATCCACTCACCCATACGCGTAAATAGTTTTTGCACTCTTTTTGCATTAACTTGCCTGAATCGCTTTGAAATCCCGGCCCGCTGTACGGTCGGATCTTTGTCGCGCCATGGCCATTTAGAGGTCATTAAATTGTGGCGATCATCACGATCATCCTTGTTGGTATGTTCCATACCTTGATCTCCAATTGTTTTTGTAATATTTTCGCTTATCCTGCCTGATCTTTTGGCAGTTCTTGCGTCTTTTAGCTGACCTCAAGCTGACTGAACAGTCTTAGAGTTTGGTCAGGGTGCTTGTGGTTCAAGCGTGGTACTTGTGCCAACATGATCCCAAATTTGTTTGATGACCGGAATGTTTTGGGTTGATTGATGAGCCTGGTGAACCTGGGCGGCGCTAGTAGCCAAAAGCGTTAACATGATCCAGGTTGGCTTAGAATATATCCACGTCAAGGCAAGATTTCCCAAGGTCCAAGAACAAAGGGCAGTTAGCCAAAACCAAGTTTCTAGCTTGTTGGGGAAACGCCAGGCTAGATAGACAGCATTCGCCAGGATAACTCCAAATAAGAGGAATCCGATTGTTCCGAGCTCAGCTAATACTGCAATAAAAGAGTTGTGTACCGCTCTTGTCCGACCATAGATCGGTTCGACAGCTTTTTCGTATCCGGCCGTGCCGATTCCGATAATGGGGTGGTCTAGCCAGAAACCAATTCCTAGCGACCATAGCTCTGCGCGATCGTTAAGATCGCCGCTGGAAAGTTCGTCATCGATTGTGCCCAGGCGCTGAAGATTTGCCGTCGGTATTTTGGAGCCTAATGAAACAATGGCCACAGATAACAAAACGAAAATCAAAACGCGGTACCTAGTTTTTACTCGAGTGAGCGTGCTTAGCCCAAAGATAAAGCTGGGAACCGCCATTAGGAATGCAAAACGGGTTGCGGTGAGTATCATGGCAAAGGTGATGAGCGGAATGTATGCGTAGTTAACGACCCTTTGTAGCTTGGCGAAGAGGCCCTCGCGAGCGGCAGCGGTTAAGTACCTGGCTAAGGGTATTCCTGTGGCCAGGAGTATGGCGGTGGTGTTGTAATCACTCCCGGCGGCAGAATAACGGCCGTATGTCGCAAATTCAGTTTGGCGGCTTGCTAGGTAACTGGCAATCGTACTTCCAATGGGAACTGCCAGACCAAGCACATACGCCTGGAATCCAGCCTTAATGGCAGCGGGCGAATCATAAACATCCCAAATAATCAAAGACAAAATTGCCATTTGCGCATACGTAAACGTTCGCGACAGTGCGCCGTCTAGATCTACGCTCCATATCGAAGCAACCGCATTCCATAAAAAGAAGAGGAAGATCAGGATGTGGAAAGGACCAAACTTGCGAAATTTGCCAGTTACCAGGACAGTGAGCAGCCAGAACCCAGCAGCAAGGAACCCTGTGAATCGGCTCATCGTGCCAAGGCCAGGAATTTCAATAATCGTGGCAAATGGCACCGTGAATATCATGAGCAAGGATAACCAATAAGAAATTGTACGCATTCAAAATGTCCCAATCGAATAGCAAATAGGTGATTAATAAAAAAGTTCGACGCGAGCCTATTTCGACCTCTTAGAAATCAAAAAACGTGCCCGCTGGACAACCTGCTTTCTTTGGTCGCCAGTTAGTCCCAATACAAAGGCCGCTGGCGCGATACCACACAAGGTTAAGCCGGCTAAGAGAAAGAAACTGAACCAGTTAAAACCGTCGAGGGCAGGGCCGGTGATAAGCGACTGTTCCATGTAAGTGGCCGCTAAAAAGAGCAGGATGGTCGCTACGGCTGGTCTGATAGACGCTACAATTTGGGAATAAAGTGACGTGCCTAAAAATTTGCCAATGATGTGAGGATAGGCCAAACTGAGTATAGATTGACCAATGAGAAACCCAATCAACAAGCCAACAATGCCGCCGTCAAAGACATTTACCAGAACCGTGGCAATGGCGATCGTTAACGATACCGATAAGACACCAAGTAAGACCTTACGAGAGAGGTCGAGCGTCAGGTCAATGATGTTGGCATCATTGCGAATCAGCACCAATTGAACAATCATTATCAGAATAAGTAGCGTTGCGGTAGGGCCGGCATACCGCTCAGCGCCCACCCACAAGTTAATGAAAACTCGATTCCAGACAAGTATCGTGGCGCCGATGATGGTAACGATTAGCCAGGTTAACATCATGATTTCGCCGCGCACCCGGGCAGCCTTTTCGTAATTTCCGGATCCAATAATTCCACCCAAACCGGGCGTACTGCCAAATACCAGCGTGGCCGTAATATTGATTAACAGCGCTGGCGCATATTTCGTAATGGCATAGACAGTAACTAATTCAGCAGAAGCGAAGACGCCCAAAACGACCAGGTCGCTAGACATCATCAACTGCATTACAAGCCGCCATAGCAGAAACCAACCGCTAAGACCAAAAAATTGGCGTAATTCGGACCTGGATGGCTTGGCCATACCGAACCAGGCCACCTCTCTTCGAACAACAAAAAAGTATAATAAGCCGGTCAGAGTAACGGTAACCAGACTTGCTCCGGCCACACCGGGTAATCCCATGTCCAAACGGAGGGCCAAGAGGGTTAAACCGCCGCCAATAAAAATAATCAAGGCGGATGCTCCCATCCGCCTGTAACCAAGATTCTCTCCCTCGAGTACCGATCGAGGCAGATCTGCCAGGGTAGACACAATCATTCGCGCAACCAGCAGTCCCGTAGCCAAACGAACCAATCCGTGAAGGTTAGCAGGGACACTATTGATCCAAATGGGGGCAAACCAGACTAAAACACCGCCGATGATCGTTAATAGTGGAAGAAATATGAGCCAAACAAGAACGGCATTGGCCACATTTCTTTGCTTAGCCTCAAAGTCATCTGAGCTTTGCATGGTGGCCGTGGTTGACTTGAGTGCCTGGGACGGGCGACCACTGGCAGCTGACAGGTATCCACTCATGCTGTCCAGCGTTCTCCAAATGCCAAATCCAACATCCCCTAATCCGCTGACGAGAAAGGGGGTTACCAGCAAGCCCGTGACCACCAGGGCGCCATATTCCAGGAATGCAGCCGACGCGTTCAAGGACGCTCGATGGGTCAGGCTAGGATCAGAAAGCAGTTTTGAGAGTGCTTTGAATTTCTTTGGTAGATTAAGTATTGTCAACTTGCCCGCCTTCAAGAAAATTTGAATCGAAAAGTTAGTGCGCTTTCATTAAACAACGCATTCAACGCATTGAAGTGCTAACAGAGGCACTTCAATAATGATTCGTGACCGCTAAATGTTCATGACTTTATAAACTGCGCGCGTCTTGTTTTTTACGTCCCTAACCGAAACATACAAGACGCCCGTGATTTCGTTAGAGGAGCTAATTAATTGAACACCGTGACTGTCTCCACCGTATTCAAGGAATCTGCGCCATGACTTTCCGCTATCTTTTGAATACATGAGCAAGCTTTTTGTGCCAGACGTTGAATAGGGTAGGAGGGCCCATATTTCAGTTCCCGAATTAGAATTTCTCTGAGTCAATATCATGATGGGGCTTCTTCTATAGGGATCCGGGATGATCTTTTTACGGAACGTGTGACCATCTGCTGATTCCAAAATAAAGTTGGTTCCTCCCATATAGTCGGTACCAAACAGCAACTTATTTTCATGTTCTAAAACGGCCGTATGCCCACCCATCTGAATATGCCGATTGTTAATAAGGTTCCAATGCGGGTTCGCTGCGTCGGATGATGCCAAATCATCACTGACCCACATTCTTTTCTTGTTGTCGCCATCCGTTACCAGCAGCTTGTTGAGCAACTTGCTGTACCAAACGAAATGGACGTGCTTGTTGGCGCCTTGCTCGCGCAGAAAATCTGAGCGCTTCCAGGTAGCACCATCATCGCGGCTGAAATAAAGGTAAGCCATATTTGTCCAGCCACGACCAATAGGAAGATTGCCATACTCGCCCATAATTAATACATTGTCTGGCGTCTCCGTCATGCTGTAATCGCGTCTAAGGTAACTTTCTGAAGAACTTAAATCTTGTGATTTCTCGAAGGTTGCACCAGCATCTGTACTTCGATATAAAGTGCCTTTAACGCTGACAAAAACAACGCGCTTGTTGGTAATGTAAATAGATTGGATGGCTTTCGGAAACTCTTTCAAAGGAGACAGGGTCTGACCATCATCCTTGCTCCGATAGAGAAGTCGATCATTAGCGTAAAGGCAGCCAAAGATTTCACCGTTTTTGTCAATGAAAAGGTTTTTCCAGGCCTGGGCCGACTTGACAATTGTCAAACCCTGGTCATTGAAGAATTGTTTGATCGGCTCATTTGTATCCAAAGAGTCAACGTCTTCCTTCTCTAATGTTAAGGCTTCATTTTCGTTGAAAACCAGATAGCTGTCATGCGGAAACAAACCCAACTTATGGAATATCTCCCAGACCAAAAATGAGAGTGACTCAGCTAATTTTTCATTGCGAAAGGCTGCCCAGGCAAGCGAGAATCCATCCAGCAGCAACCGGGGCGTGGCTTTCACTCCCTTTTGCTCGATGACTGATGCATATTTTGCCGTAAGCGGACCTTTCATAACAATCTAATCCCTTCTTGAATTGCTTCCGTTAGCTGCCAAAATTAATCATTATTGACAAAAACCTGCTCACCCTTGGCAATGGCATCCAGAATAATTTGCGAAATTTCAGGCCGCATGAACCAGTCTGGTGGCTGTTGTTTGCTTTCAAACATCTTTCGCGCCTGTGTCCCACTAATCTTCAGCGTATCTTCTTTTTTGCGCTGGATGGAATCACCTGTGGCGTGAATGTACGCAGCAGCGCTTTTTGAATAGAACACCTCATCAAACTTCACTGCCCGGATTCCGATTTCTGGGAATTGGTCAAAAATTCTGTGCGATGCATGGGGATCATAAAAGGACCCTACGCCAGTGTGATCGCGACCCACAATGAAGTGACTGCAGCCGAAGTTTTTGCGGCACAACGCTGTAAACAACGCTTCTCGTGGGCCAGCATACCGAGAGAATGTTGAAAACGCAGCCAGGATGACCTTGTTTTTGGGATAAAAACGCTCGATCATTTCTTCATAGCTTTTAATAATGTATTTGGGATGATAATCGCCTGGTTTCTTTTTCCCGATGACCGGATGCAGCAAAATCCCGTCACAATTTTCTTCTTCCATGGCCTTCAGCTGCATAAATTCATGCCCCCGGTGAATCACGTTTCGGGTGTGGAAGCCCAACACTTTGGCCCAGCCTCTGGCTTCGAACAGCCTGCGAAGCTGGCTCGGAGCTAATTCATACGCTTTTGTTTCCGAACGTCTCCCTTGGAGCAAGTCGATCTTTCCGCCGAGTAAAACTGGCTGCATGGCTTGTACCATCTTCACACCAGGATGGTCATTGTGATTTGTGCCAAACATTTTGCTAGCCATCTCGTCTCGATCAAATCGATATTTCTCGCTCAAATGCAGCAGTCCTATCACATTATCCGCTTCGTCCACCAGACGAATTGGCTGACCCACTGTCAGCTGATCGGCCGTTTCTTGGGCGACGTCCAGCGTAATGGGAATGGGCCACACAACGCCACTGGCTAATCGCATGTCGTCCAGCACTGAATGGAAATCTGCCTCTCCCATAAATCCTTCCAGGGGACTGTAGACGCCGTTGGCGATTTGCTCCAGGTCCATCTGTTTTTTGAGATCCAGCACTATCTTTGGCAGCGATGTCAGCGTATGTGCCTCTGGTTGATCAACAAGTACCCGGCTCACCAGCTTTCCGCCATGGGGGACGATCAGGGAGGAGGAGGTTTCTTCCAGGAGATAGTTTGAAGCGGCCAGCAGTTGGATCAAGCCATTCTCGCGGTTGGCTACGGGATAACTATCAATCATTAATTCGGCATGCCGAATTAATTTATTGAGCATATTGATGCATTCCATTGGATATTTGCCAACGGCCGTTTCCGCTGCCAGCGTTAATCCATGCGCCCCATCCACGATGGTGTTGATGACATCGTGCACTTCAGCGCGCGTTGGATTCTTCTTCTCAATCATGGTCTCCAGCAGGTTGGTCGCTACGAAAACGGCCGTGCCGTACTGGCGCGCCTTATCAATGATCACCTTCTGCGTAAACGGAATCTTCTCGATCGCGATTTCTTTACTCAGATCACCCCTGTCAATCAAAACATAATCTGACTTCTGCAGGATGTCATCTAAATTCTCCAGCGCATCCACACACTCAATTTTCGAGATGATCTTCATCCGATTCTGGGTGACCTCTCGAACCTCATCAACGGATGCACCCGAACGAACAAACGACACTGCAATATGTGCCACATCTGCCTTCAAGCCCAATTCAATCGATTGATAATCCTTGGGAGATAGCGGGGGAAGGCGTAGCTTCTTTTTAAGAATGGGGTCAATGACAACAGCCTTGTTTTTACCAACAAAACCGCCAGAAATAGTTTTCGCCGTGATATACCCATCTCCAGCAGTGGAAATATCCATTACGCGCATAATGAGCGTATCAAAATCAATGTGGATCAGATCGCCCGGTTCAAGCTGTTCGATAATGAAATGCGGTCTCAGGCTAATTTGCTGCAGGTTTCCAATAATATCGCTGCCATAAATTTTGAGCGTTACATTTTCATCAAACCAAAGCGTATCGCGCTCCAATTCACCCGTTCTCACCTGGGAACCCTCGGTGTCAATAATGAAAGGAATGCCAACTTTCTTGCTCAGGTCGATAGAATAAGCCAGATCTTCCAGGCTTGAATGAGACATATTCACCCGAACAAAATCGACCCCTTTGTCCTTGATTTTTCGCAGATCTTGTTCCGTTTTGGTAGACGGGCCCAAGGTAACGATAATTTTTGCCTTTCTTTGATTCATTACAGAATCATGATCCATTGTTGGCATTTGTTGGCCGTTTTGGACAGGTTGTGTTGACACGTTCTGCTCCACTGGTTCACTGTTTCCCATATTGCATTTCCTCTCTTTGTCCTTTATCCGCTTGTCTATCCCCAAACATTTCGGTTTGGTCAATAGCCCTCAGCGCTTGAATTTTGATTGCTTCGGCGTTTTGGTCGGCTGAGTCAAGTTTAAGCACATTTAAGTCACGAATTGCTAACATTTTTGACATTACATAATCAAAGCCCTTTTCATATTTCAATAAATAGTCATGCATGTCTTGAACAGAGCGTTTCTTTACGGGATGCCACTGTTCCCGATTGTTAATACGCGTGAAAAGCGTTTCCATTGGAGCGCTCAGCCAAATGACGGTATGAATAGTCTGTGCCCAACGCTCAAAATGGTGTGCCCACCAGGGCGCCTGGTGGGGATGTTTGAGTCCATCCGGCCCAAATGCGTACAAAGTGGCCATCTCATAGATTGGCCCCTGATCGAGCAGGATAATACGTTCCTCTTCACCCCTGTTTTTTTGCAACACACGATCCCACCCAGAGAGATAGGCAGTTTTTGCTATTTCCCGGCGCGTGAACCCGCGACCATATCTGGCAACCCGAACGGCCGTTGGTATTGATACGGCAATATACTTGAGCAAATAGGGAAAATGATTCACATTCCTGACATTGAGGTAGCTTCCCATTGAAAAGGCATCATGCTCCGAACAAAGCGACCGCAACAGGGTCGATTTGCCGCTGCCGGCAAGCCCAATAATTTCCACAATCTGTGGCGTACTGTTTGAACGAATGCCATTTGAAGGCGAGATACTCATTTTCATACCACTTAAAACAAATCTTAATAAAACTGGTGTGCTGTTCAGGCCAGAGCGGGAACGCCAGGCACTTTGACTCCCGGATTCCAGTTCAGATTGTGCCAGTCACGCCTGCCTACACGGATGACCAAACAAGGGACTTCACTGTTTCCAGCACCTTTTCTCTTCGCTGAGATGCATCAACGACGTGTGCCCGCGTCTGTTGCCAATCAACCGACCACACAAGCTGTGATCGAGCGCGCACATAATCAGACTCCTCGTCCGTTTTGCGTTCAGCAGCAATTTGCGGATCGAGTTTTAGAACAATCAACAGTTCAGGAAATACAAAAGGTTCAAAATTCTTTTGTTCCTGATGAATCATCCAGGCGACGAATTTGTTCATATCGTCTGGATTGACCAACGCCGGCATGATGGGCCCATCCATCTGGTTAATTTGAGCTACAGGAAATCGATCAAAAATAACGATGCTCCCATTCATTGCCTTTCGCCGTGCATCAATATAGGTCAAAAGACGATCCCGGGAGCGCAATAGCTGTCGAATTAGCAGCGCATAATGCGCAAAACTTAGTTGCTTGGCAGCGCGTTCTGTATATAAGACGTCGGCTTCTGAAACAAAAGAATAGAGACCAAGTGTCCGGCCAATACTCAAGATGGCCCGAATGAACCGGGTCGTCCAGGACCATTTTGGTTTCCCCAGGTGCACTTTTTCAACGGCAAGCTCATGTTTCAGCCAATCATAAAGGCCGTCAATGGCGGTTGTCTTCCCGGCACCATCACCCCCAACAACGGCGATCATCACGCCCCCATTGGCCAGGAATCGTTTGGGGGCCTTTTTCAGGATGCGTCTTTGGAAGCCCCAGGCAATTCGACGGTAAAGCTTCAGCGTGACATCTTGAAAACGGCCGCGTCTGGCGTATGCCTGCAGGGCGTTTAACAACGCATTGCCAACCCGTATGCGAGTCCACAAAGAAGCATTTGGGGCCAAAGCCTTGAGACACGCTTCAAAAAGGTCGCTGCTGATGGTTGGTAAATGTTGCTTGAGGATTCCCTTGACTTTATCTTGATCGACTTGATCACCTAAAAAAGTCAGCTCGCCGCGTTCTTCAGCCGATAATTTCCCATGTCGAATGAGGAGTGTCTCCCAGGTTGCGTGCTTTAGAATCATGCGGATAACCAGAACCACAAACTCGTATTCCGGTGCCGGCACGTTAAACAACGCTTCTGTGGCTGCTGAATCCAGATAGGGAATTTCAATTGGAAGGCGATAATTCTTGGTCATATCATGACCAACCACCAGTTGATAATGGACGTGGGCATGAACAATTTTGCCCGCCCCCTGGTCGAACCCATAAAAATCCAGGACCCCGGGCATGCTGCGGTCTGGTGGGGCAATTCCAGGCTTAAAGCCTAGTTGAGCCAAGATTGCGTTAAACCGATCTGCATCGTCACGGCTGACAAGAAGGTCTAGATCGTTGTCACCGTTGGCTGACCGATCCAGGGCATTGTTGCTTTTCCAGTGGCAGTAACTGATTTGTTCCTCAGCGAGCAAATGGCACAGCTGGCGAACGAGATCAAGCGGTGGTTTTTCAGAAACCCCCTGGCTTGGAAGGACGGCATCGTTATGAGCCTTGACATCAGTCAGATTGTTGTCTTTGACCAACAATTGAGATGAGGTATGTTGCACTACAGCCTCCACTTCTTGGAAATTACGCATGGCAAAACCAGGCGCCTTATTAAGCCATCCGAGCGACGATCTGTGACAGCTCGGGCTTAGGGCTATCCGGTTTTATTTGTGTATCAACAGCATCAATTGGTCGGTATTCCGGAACAATTTTTTGCATCTGTTTGACGACCTTGCCAAAATTCCCTTTCTTGGCCAATTTGATTAAGACGGCCGTTTCTTCTTCTAATTGTTGGGCGTCTATTACCAGATCACTCGCAGAAGCATAGATTTTGGGGTATTTGGTTTGATCATACGTTTCGTTCTGGAGAAAAAGCTCTTCTTTTATCTTTTCACCGGGACGTGCCCCACTAATGATAATGTCGATGTCATAGCCTTGCTTCAATCCGGCCTGGCTGAGCAGATTCTCTGCCAGGGCCATAATGCGCACCTGTTCCCCCATGTCCAAGGTGAAAATTTCGCACTTCTTGCTCAATGTTGTGGCCAACAAAACGAGCTGGACCGCTTCAGGGATCGTCATAAAATAACGCCGCATATCGGGATGCGTAACGGTTAGTGGCCCGCCAGCTTCAATTTGGCGAATAAACAGGGGCAGGACACTGCCCCGACTACCCAAGACGTTTCCAAAGCGGACAGCCATATAGTTACGTCCGCTTTCCTGGGCCGCAGCCTTAACAAGCAGTTCCGCTACCCGTTTAGTGGCGCCCATCACGTTGACCGGATTGACCGCCTTGTCCGAAGAAATCAAGAGAAATTTTTCGACATTATGTTTTTGAGCGGCGCGCACCATGTTCCAGGTTCCCAATATGTTATTGGTCACCGCTTCGCCAATGTTCGCCTCCATAAGCGGGACATGCTTATGGGCCGCGGCATGAAAAATAATGTCCGGCTGATGGTGCGACACAATCCGATCGATGCCCTTCTTATTGCGCACATCCAAGATGGCCTGGCTTGTCTTCAAATGAGGAAAGGCCAGGCGCAAACCCACATTGGCTTCAAAAATGCTGTTTTCACCATGACCAAGCAATATCATTTTTTCCGGGCCAAAACTGGCGATTTGTCGGCACAACTCACTGCCAATTGAGCCGCCAGCACCCGTGACCATAACGGTTTTCCCCTGTAGCGTTCTGGCGACTTCATCCATCGCGACCGTGACCGGTTTTCGATTCAGCAGCTTATTGTAATTTACCGTAGGAATTTGCTTAATTGTCTTATGACCGGCCAGGATTTTGTAAAGTCCAGGGAAGTTCCAAACATCTAGGCCAATGCCTTGATACCGGGTCATGAGTTCGTGCTGTCGACTGAAGGGGGCAGACGGAATAGCCACAATCACCTTTTTGATGTGGTGTTGTTTGACCAATTCTAAAATGTCATCGGTCGTGCCAAATACAGGCAATCCCTGAATATGAACGCCCGCTTTAGCAGGATCATCGTCAACAAAGCCTTCTGGTAGCAGGTTTATTTGTGGATTGGCCTGAATCTCGCGCACGGCCATGGAACCCGCTTCCCCGGCACCTACAATTAACACGCTTTCCCCGCCTGGGTTCATTCCCCGCTGACGAATAGACTCATAAAGTCCTCTAATTGCAAAACGACTTCCGCCGCAAACAAGGATGGTTAAGAGGCCATCAATTAAAATGAATGATACGGTGATGGCGCCTAGCGAAACGCCTGGTTCTGGAAGTGCCTTTAGAATTGCAAACAGGCTCAAAAGCATGACTGTCGCGACGCCACAAGCCAGGGCAATACGTAACAGATCGCTGGGGCCGGCGAAACGCCAATAGCGATTGTAAAAGCCAAATTTATAAAACAGCGACAATTTAACGACGATGGCTACGGCCGTAAAGTAACCCAACTCCGGGACCAACGTAAATGGATATGATTTAATATCGATGAGTAGCAAGGAAAAGAACGGTAGGCTGACGATAAGCACAAGATCACTCAGAAAAATATAACGGTTCCGCATGAATAGCAGATTGTTCAGAGAGCTTGAGCGATAAAGGGCGTGCAGCAGATATTGGAAGAGAAGGCTCAAATCGTACCTGATGGTTCGGTTACGTAAATATTTCAGGTCGAGGGATATTTTTTGGCTCAGCGTTTGGTTGTTGGTCGTTCCTTTACTATCGCCATCGGCTACAGGGTAAGCGTCTCCTCGATAATAAATGGAGCCTGGGCTTGTTAAACCTGGCCGGAACAACAAGATTCGTTTTTGTTCTGGCGAAAGCAGGGTTTCCTGAGCAAATATTTCCAAAGTGGGTCCGATAAGGCTCATATCGCCTTTGAAAATATTGAACAGCATCGGCACATTTTTTAAACCAGTGCGCTCTAAAAATTGTCCTACCCAGGTTGTTTCACGCGCGCTTTCTTGCGGACGATCGGCAATGTTCTGCTGGTTGCTGGGCACGCGAGTGGTTCGAAATCGATATAACTTGAAGTTGCGTCCCTCTCTGCCAATGCGTTCTTCAATGGCAAATATGGAACCTCGGTACAAAAGCACGTTGATGAAGCCAATAACGATGAAGAACGGGGCGAGCAGCAAGATGCCTAAGCTGCTTACGATAATATCCCACGTACGTGACTTTTCTGTTGGATCTATGTTGGAACTCAATGCTTTCTTAACGTTTTGCATTTCCATTTATCTCCAATGTTCAAGCTGGCAAGCTTTACGCCAGTACCCCGGCAGGGGGTCATTCGTACCTTTTCGTTGATGCGCTGACAATGCAGGAAATTAGGGAAAGAGGGAGAATAAACGGCCGTTTGTCGCGGACACAAGAGACAACAATTACTACAAAGCAATGATACATAGAAGGACGTCGTTTGTCTTTTGGCATCCAATTTTGCATCTAAGCAGTATGACAGACTGAGCGCATTTCGATCAATGGTCCGAAGCAAGAAAATGGTCACTCCTGATCCGGGTGTGCCTTCACCGATTCGTTGGCAAGGCTTGCCCTCTCTAGAACTTTACCGTTTTATTCTTTCCATCAATCCCCTTTGATAAAAGTCATTTTTCGAAACTCTAATAGATAGACTCGTGCCAAATTGCGCGATGTATGCACGATTGTCATCCTTGATTGATGCACAAAAAAGGCAGCAAACATAAGACAAACAATGAGTAAGACAGTCGTTGTTTGTGTCTTTGAGCCCGCTGCTCTGCAGCAAGATAAGATAGACCAATGCGCGGTCACATTATCGTTTAGATTGTTTTAAACTTCTTGCAGATGCTTATTCCATTTTAGGACACAATTAGACGCGAAAACAGTTTTGCTACGCAAGACTTGGCAAATGTGCCAAATAGCAAGTGTCATTTAAGTTACGTCCCGTTGTTTACCAGACAAATCTGTATGATAAACAATCTAATTGGTTCTCTATATTTCAACTGATTTCATGGTATAGAAATTGACTGGAAGTCTGTCGTTCGCAAGGGCAGATAGTTTTCTCACCAAGATATCTTTTGAAGGTTATGATGGCAACCTTACGATTTATCTTACGAACTTAGAAAAAAGCTTTTCCTGAGCCGAGAATACTCTGGAGATACAGCAGGAGGGCCGCAACATCTGCGGAGACAACCGATTATTTTATAAGATCAAATATGGTTAAGGCGCGAGTGCGTCTAGCTTGGGGGATGGCAAAGGCAGATAAGTCAGAAGTAAAAAGATAAACTGCAGGATAGGAAAATCAAAAGCCCTGGTTTGCTTGTCCAGTTGGATGCGGTACCTGATTCGTTTAATTCGCAGCTACGCCTGGGCGATGCGCGGCATCCACGCCGTCTCACGCGCCAAATCAGCCTGAATCATTTTCAATAGCAACC
>CBDUOF010000121.1:0-13877 GCA_965368765.1 uncultured Anaerolineae bacterium
TGCTGGCGGGGCATGAGACAACGGCCGTTTCCCTGGCCTGGACTTTTTACCTGCTTTCGGAACATCCAGACGTGCTGGAGGCGTTGGAAGCGGAGGTGGATGTGGTGCTAAACGGCCGTTTACCCACCTTCGACGACGTGCCAACCTTGACCTCTACCGGCATGGTGCTGGAAGAAAGTATGCGTCTTTACCCGCCTGCCTACGCCATTGCTCGCTGGGGAAACGAGCCGGATGAAGTCGGCGGCTTCCACGTTCCAGCCAATTCCGTCATCACCATGAGTCCTTACGTCACTCATCGCCATCCCGACTTTTGGGAAAACCCCGAACAGTTTGATCCGCAGCGGTTTACCCCAGAGCGTAAGGCGGAACGGCCGCGGTACGCTTACCTGCCGTTTGGTGGTGGGCCGCGTCTGTGCATTGGCAACAGCTTTGCCATGACAGAGGCAATTTTGCTATTGGCCAGCATTGTTCAACAATTCCGCTTGGGGTTGGTTCCGGGTAGCATTGTAGAGACAGAGCCACTTATCACGTTGCGCCCCAAGGGCAAGTTGATGATGACGCTGACAGGAAGATGATAATCAGTCGAATGCCAAGCACAATTTGACTCAACAAGAAATCCTGGAGATCGCTTCTGACCGTGTTTAGAGGGATTCCTCGGAGGACCTCGGAATGACAGTTTAAGTTCGCATAAAGGAGTATGACGCAACAAAGTACCCACAGTTGCTTCGAGCCGCTTTTGGCAAGAAATCCCTCTGAAGATACTCTCAAGGGAACAGTTATGCTGTTGCTTTACGCGATACGCAATTAATTTGAATCTTTCAGAATTCTAGGAGACTGGTAGCTCAACAATGAAGGTTGCGCCCTGACCGGGGACGCTTTCAGCCCAGATACGGCCGTTGTGGTTTTCTACAATCGACTTGGCAATGGCCAAGCCCAAACCAGAGCCACCTTCATGCCGCTGGCGCGACTTGTCGGCCCGGTAGAACCGATCAAAAACGTGGGCCAGCTCGGCCTCAGACATGCCGGGGCCGCTGTCTTGCACGCTCAATAGTATGGCGCTGGGAGTTTGGCGAGCGGTGAGCTGGATACGGCCGTTTTCCGGCGAATAACGCAGGGCATTGGCTAATAAGTTGTCCAGCACTTGCGCCATTCTGTCTGAATCGACTGCCACGTCTGGCAACGCAGCCGGAACCTCTAAAGCCAGTTCAACATGTTTCTGCTGAGCAGCAGGCGCATGGGCCACCACTGCGCGCTCCAGCAAACTTTGCGGTGATACAAGCCGCGTCATCAGCGGCAATTCTCCAGCCTCTGCCAGCGAAAGCAGGCGCAAGTCCTCTACCAGGCGATTAAGCCGCTGCGCTTCGTCGTGGATCACGTCAAAGGTTTCTGGTGTGGGCGGCAGCACACCGTCACTGAGCGCCTCGGCATGACCCAAGATGAGGCTCAGCGGCGTGCGTAAATCATGGGCAATGTCGGCCGTCATCTGGCGGCGCAGATCGCGGGATTGGGTCAGATCGGTACTCATCTGGTTGAAGGCGGTGGCCAATCTGCCTAATTCATCGTCTGAGCGCACCGGGACGGCTTGCGCTAAATCTCCCTGAGCCACTGCCTGGGTAGCCAGGGTCAGTTCCTGAATTGGGCGGGTCAGGCTGCGGGCTAACAAAACGCCAAGGATCAGAGAAACGGCCGTGGCGCCCAACGCTGCCAAAAAGATTGTGCCATTTACCCGATCAGAAAAGTCATTGCGGGGTGGTGAAAAATTCCGCCCCCTGCTTTCGGCAAAAATTACCTGCCCAACCTGCTCCTCATTTACCTGAATGGGAATCCCACGATTGAGCCAGCCGCGTGGCACATGAACGCCAATATCTTGGTCAAGACCGCTCAGCACCACGTTCCCCTGATTATTTACAACGGTGAACGGCCGTGTTGTCCCGCTATTTGGCCCGACGCCTCCCACACCAATGCGATCCAGGTTGTTCCAGCCGCCGTTGGCTTCATAATAATTCGCCAACTGTTCTAGCAAGACATTATCTGCCTGGGCATCGGCAAAATTGCTAAATTCATTGGCAGAGGCGCGGCCAGCAAAAAAAGCCACCAGGGCAATGCCAGCCAAGCTTACCAATAAAAATGCCAAACTGAGTTTTACAACCAACGAACGCATCGTTTACTCACAGATAAACCCCAAGGGTTTCGTAAAATCAGGTGCAGGCTCCAGAGGTCAAGCAAATCCTTGGCGAGCGATCTCTCACTCCGGGGCAAAACGGTAGCCTATCCCGTAAACTGTTTCCACATAGCGTGGCTTACGCGAATTTGGCTCAATTTTTGAACGTAAATTTTTGATATGCACATCAATGGTGCGCTCCGAACCCACAAATGTCGTGCCTTGCAGCTTGTCCAGCAGATCAAGCCGGGAAAATGCGCGTCCTGGTGAAGCCATCAGGATGGCCAATAAATCAAATTCAGACCGGGTCAGATCAATTCGTTCGCCGGCAACTTCAACCGAATAATTGTCCAGGTCAAGTGACACGTCGGCAACCCGCAGGCGAGCATTGCTCGAAACGGCCGTGCCGCCCCGGCGCAGCACGGCTCGCACGCGCGCCAGCAGTTCACGCGGGCTAAATGGCTTGGTAACGTAATCATCGGCGCCCAGCTCCAGGCCAATAATCTTGTCATCTTCTTCCACCCTGGCGGTAAGCAAAATGATGGGCGTGGGGCGTTCCTGGCGATGAATGCGCATAAATTCATGGCCATCCATTTCTGGCATCATGATGTCCAGCAAGATGAGGTCTGGTTTTTCTTGCCGCGCCAGAAAGAGGGCCTCACGGCCGTTTTTGGCTGTCACCACCTGGAAACCAGCTTGCTCCAAATAGGCCTTGACCAAAGTAACCAAACGGGCTTCATCATCGACTACCAAAACTGTTTTACTCATGCCGCTGCCAACTCTCTTTCTTTCGCAAGCGCCAGCTGCCGCTGCTTTTCGCGGGCGCGCTCCACGTGTTCAGGCAGCAAATCATCGGCACAAATGGGGCAGGAGACGCCAAATTCATATTTAGGGGAAGTGCGATCTGTAGGCTGAACGGCCGTTTTACACATCGGGCAAAGTTCTACATAGACAGGTTGGAGATCATGGTCAACCGTTATGCGCTTGTCAAAGACAAAGCAGTTGCCTTCCCACAAGCTATCCTCAGCTGTTTTCGTTTCCAAATATTTCAGGATGCCATCTTTGAGATGGTAGACCTCTTCAAAGCCCTGTTCCAGCAAATAGGCAGTCGCTTTTTCGCAGCGAATGCCGCCAGTGCAAAACATGGCTACTTTTTTATGGCGAGTTGGGTTCAAAGTTTGGGCAACAAAGTCTGGAAATTGGTTAAACGATTCTGTTTGAGGATTAATTGCTCCCGTAAACGTGCCGAGCGCCACTTCAAAATCATTCCGCGTATCAATTAAAATGACGTCGGGATCGCTGATAAGGGCATCCCACTCAGCGGGGGGCACATATTGCCCCACCCGCTTTTGCGGCGTGATCTCTGGCATACCCAAGTTAACAATTTCCTGCTTGAGCCGCACTTTCATTTTGGGGAAGGGCATGAAGTCGGCTTCAGATTCTTTATGGGTCAGATCGGCAAAGGCAGCATCTTGCCGCAAATAAGCCAGAACCACATCAATGTCGCTGCGGCTCCCGGCAATGGTGCCGTTGATCCCTTCTGCGGCCAACAAAATAATCCCTTTTACCTGATGATCCTGGCACAGTTGGCGCAACGGCCGTTTCCTTTCCTGGTAATCTGGCAGCGTCACAAATTTATAAAAAGAAGCGATAACAGTTGAAGACATTTTCTAAACCTCAATGGCGTACTTCAATGGTAGGGTAGCTTCCCGGAAATTGCCTCTGGTTCACGTCTTGCCGAGAAGTGTAAACATTCCTTTTTACCACTATACCCCATCGCAAAAAGCATGTCATCTTCCCAGGTAGCGTGGAAGATGACATGCTGAACAAAAGAAAAGTGAGACGCTGCAGGGCAGCGTCTCACTGATTTAACTAAACACCCAAATCAGGGGCAGTTTGGGGGGCAAAATTGCTATTGCCGTTGCCAAAACCGCCGCCGCGCGGGCCACCGTGGCCGCCGTGACCGCGCCCGCCACCAAAGCGGTGACCTTGTTGACTGAGCAGCAGGTCGGCTTGTTCCTGGGTGATGGTGCCATCGGCGACAGCCTGTTCAAAAGCAGCGGTGCGTGCGTCTGATACGGCCGTCATTACCGTTTCCATGTCGAGACCTTGCGCCTCGGCCAGCTCACTTATGCGAGTGCCATCTTCGTGGGCAGCCACCAGTTCTTCAACCGTCAGACCCAGCGTCTCAGCAATAACAGCCTGGGCATCGTCACGGCTAAAGATATCTTTAGACAGGCCACGCAGCGCCTTCATTTCCAGCATCTGGTCGAGCTGTTCCTGCGTGATGGTGCCGTCTTCAACCAACTGGGCGAGCACTGTTTCCTGAACGGCCGTTTGCGCAGCGTCCAACTCATCTACGGTCACGCCCAATTCTGCGGCGATCAATGCTTTGACTTCGTCGCGGTCAGGACGGCCGTCTTGAGCCTGAACAGCTTCTATGACTGCGGCATGGGCGGCGTCCAGTTCTTCTACGCTAACACCCAATTCCTCAGCCAGCAGTTCGCGAGCCGCTTCCCAGTCTACCAGACCCCCGCGATGTCCACGTGGGCCATCTTGACCAAATCGGCCAAATCCAGGGGCCACATCAGTGGTCTCGCTGCCATCTTCAGGAATGGTAACCGAATCATCCGGCACGGGTTCATCCTGGGCAAAGGTGAGAGAACTACCAACCAAAGCCACAAGGGCAAGCAGCACAATCAAAATGCCACCGACTTTTACGAATTTATTTTTGTTCATTAGTTTACCTCCGAAACATCTTATTGTTACGATTTGTAATAATCGGATATTAGCAACAAGATGTTTAGAAATTGTGAAGAACTCTTTGTAAATTCGTAAAATCTGGCAAAAGTTAATTTTCTTTCTGAGCCGTTTCCAGATGTTGGCGTACGGCCGTTACCGATTCTAGCTGCAACACCGCGTCTGCCAACTTCTCCGCTTCCGGCAGCGACCAGCGGCGCAAGGCTGCCTTTACCTCAGGAATAGAGGGGGCGGCCATACTCAACTCCGTCAGGCCAAGCCCCAGCAGCAACGGGACAGCCAGGACGCTGCCAGCCAGTTCACCGCACATTCCCAGCCAGATGCCTGCCCCCTTGGCGGCGATGGCCGTTTGCCGAATCATGCGCAGTACAGCAGGCTGGAACGCCTGAGCCAGTTCGGCTACGTTGGCATTGCCGCGATCGGCAGCCATCACATATTGTGTCAAATCGTTCGTCCCAATGCTGAAGAACTCCACCTCGGCTGCCAATAAATCGGCCACGGCCACGGCCGAGGGCAGCTCAATCATAATGCCGACGGACAAGTTAGGGTCAAACGGCCGTCCCTCCGCCTGAAGCTGTTCACGAGCAGTTTGCAACATTGCCTTTGCTCTGCGCAGCTCTGACAGCGTGCCAATCATCGGAAACATCAGCTTGACGTTGGCAGGCGTGCCATCCTCTGCAACGCTGGCTTGCAAAATCGCGCGCAGCTGCGGCATAAAAATTTCGGGCGTATCCAGGCAAAAGCGAATGCCCCGCCAGCCCAAAAATGGGTTCTCTTCCTGGCCCAGGTCCAAATACGGCAGAGGCTTGTCGCCTCCCACATCCAGCGTGCGAATAATTAACGGCCGTTTGCCTAACCCTGCCACCACCTGGCGATATGCGGCCAACTGCTCCGCCTCGCTCGGCGCTTCCTGACGATCCAGAAACAAAAATTCGGTTCGGAACAGGCCAACACCTTCCGCACCGTAGCCCAAGGCGACGTCGAGATCATGAGGACCAGCAATGTTGGCAGCCACTTCGATGCGCACCCCGTCAGCCGTTTGCGCCTGAACCTGACTGGCCGCTTTGGCCGCCTGCTGCGCCGCCAGCCACTCTGCCCGAGCCTGCTGTAAGATGGCCGTTTGCGTGGTATCTGGCTCGAGCCAAATTTGCCCGGTACGGCCGTCTACTCCCACAACCTCGCCTTTGGCAACGTGGCTCAATTGGCCCCCCACACCGACCACAGCGGGAATGCCCAATGCGCGAGCTAAAATAGCGCTGTGGGCTGTTGCCCCGCCCAGCTCTGTGCAGATGGCCAGCACCAGCGCTGGATCCAGACGTGCCGTATCGGACGGTGTCAAATCGGCGGCGATTAGAATATACGGCCGTTCCGCCTGCAAAGACGGCATCGCCACGCCAAGTAAATGACGCAGCACCCGATTACCGACATCACGCACGTCGGCCGCCCGCGCCTGGAAGTACGGATCAGCTAAATTTTGAAAAGCTTCGGCCGTCTGCTCAATGGCCTCATACCAGGCAGCTTCGGCATTGATGTGGTCGGTTTCGAGCCGAGTCTTGACGGCCGTTTGCAGTTCGGGATCCTGTAATATCAGCTGATGTGCCTCAAAAATGGCGGCTTCTCCCGCACCTACTTGTGCCCGGGTTTTCTGGTGCAGGGCGTCAATTTCAGCCAGCGCGGCGCGCACGGCCGTTTGCAAACGCTGCCACTCCACTTCACTTTCCTTGCCCGCCTCTCGCACGATGTCGGGCAGTTGAGGACGATATGGCAGCGCAGGGCCAATGGCAATGCCTGGCGACGCCGGCAGACCACGAAGTTCGCCCACGGCAGCAGCAGGCGCCACCGCGGGTTGCGCTGGCTCCGAGACCGCTTCAGCTTCGTCAGTTTCGCCAAAGTTATCTGCCGCCAACTGTTTAAGCGCATCAATAGCGGCAAGGCTGTCTGCCCCAACGGCCGTTACCACAATGGTTTCTCCTTGGCGTACTCCCAGTGTTGCAACCTGGTTAATACTTTTGCCATTGGCCGTTGCGCCATCTTTTTGCACCAACATATCCGCCTGGAACCGATTAGCCGTACGCACAAAGTTGGCCGCGGGACGAGCGTGCAGCCCCATCTTATTTTGAATGACCAGGGTGATTTCATGCGTCTCTGCTGATTCTTGCGCCGAGGTGGGGGCAGCAACGGCCGTATCCTGGTCAGCTAAGTCGCCTGCAGGCTGCGGCAGCTGAAGCTGTGCCGCCTTTACGCCAAGCGCGCCATCCGCTTCAGCCATAACCTGGGCCAAATTGCCGCCAACCATGGACTGCACCGCAGCAGCCATCGTCCCTTCCACCAACGGTGAAGCACACAACTTGACATTCGGTTGTTTTTCTTCGTCTAAAAATTCCAGCGCCATTTCTGCGCTCAGTAGCGCACTGCCCAAATCCATTAACACCAGCACGCCATCGTCGCCATAAACCGATTCAATAGCCGCCAGCACTTTCATTGGATCCGTCCCAATCGGCTGATCTGGATCATCAATACCGCCAGCAGTGGCCAGGGGCACTTGCCCTTGCACCATCTGGTCTGCTAATTCACGAACACCTTCTGCCAAAGAAGCACTATGAGAAACAATGACAATCCCTACCATAACTAACACACACTTTTTTTATTTGATGGTTTTTATTTGATGGAAAGAAGCCCTACCGACACACTTCCCTACTGAACGCAGGCCCGAGTTAACTCCGACATGCTAATCTATTCCTGGTGCAAAAAAGGTTCTCGACGGCCTATGGCCATCGAGAACCTTTCGATTTAATCTTTAACGAAAATCGTTATTCAACCCAGTCAAAGGTACGGGTAACCGCTTTCTTCCACATGGCAAACAGTTCAGTGCTCGCGTTGCTCTCTTTGTTGGGCTCCCAGGTCTTATCCACGCCCCAATTCTCGCGCATTTCGTCGGTGTTCTTCCAGAAACCAACGGCCAACCCAGCAGCATATGCAGCACCCAACGCAGTCGTTTCAGCAACCTTTGGCCGAATGACCGGGACGCCCAACACATCTGCCTGGAACTGCATCAGCAGATTGTTGAACACCATGCCACCATCTACCTTCAAAGCCGTCAAATCAACACCAGAATCGGCGTTCATGGCATCCAGCACCTCACGGGTTTGGTAAGCGGTTGCTTCAAGCGTCGCGCGGCCAAAGTGACCCCGATTCACGTAACGCGTCAAGCCGGCAATCACGCCACGGGCGCTGTCCTTCCAATAAGGTGCATACAAACCAGAGAAGGCAGGCACAAAATAAATGCCGCCGTTGTCATCTACAGTCTTGGCCAACTCTTCAACTTCTGGCGCCGATTTGATCATCTTCAGATTGTCACGCAGCCACTGTACCAGGGCTCCAGTAATTGCAATAGAACCTTCCAGCGCATACACAGCTGGCTGATTGCCAAACTTGTAACAAAGCGTGGTCAGTAAGCCATTATTGGAGGGAACCGGTTCGGTGCCCGTGTTCAAGATCATAAAACAGCCAGTGCCGTAGGTATTTTTTGCTTCACCAGGGCTAAAGCAGGCTTGTCCTACGGTTGCGGCTTGCTGGTCGCCCAGGTCCCCAGCTACAGGGATGCGCCCACCAAAAGGACCGTCTTCCAGAGTGTAGCCATAAATTTCAGAAGAGGATTTGATTTCTGGCAACATAGACATGGGGATGTCCATTGCTTTGGCAATGTCGGCGTTCCATGAGAGCGTGTCCAGATTCATGAGCATGGTACGGGAAGCATTGGTGACGTCGGTAACATGCGCACCGCCGTTTGTTCCACCGGTCAGGTTCCAAATCAACCAGGTATCGATGTTGCCAAAAATGGCGTCCCCTGCATCGGCAGCCTTACGGATTTCTGGAACGTTCTCCAGCAGCCACTTAACTTTGAGGCCAGAGAAGTAGGTGGCTAAAGGCAAACCAACTTGCGGGCGGAAGCGATCTTGGCCACCGTCTTTTACCATATCGGCCACAATGCGATCATTGCGGGTATCCATCCAAACAACAGCATTGTGGTAGGGTTTGCCCGTGTTTTTGTCCCACACAACAGTAGTTTCACGCTGATTCGTAATACCAACGGCGGCTAGATCTTTGCTGGTGATGCCAGCGCGCTCTAAAGCCCCTTTAATCACATCCTGCGTGCGCGCCCAAATTTCCATTGGGTCATGCTCCACCCAGCCTGGTTTGGGGAAGATTTGCTCATGCTCTAATTGATGCATAGCGACAGATTCGCCGCTGTGGTTAAAGAGCATACACCGGGTACTGGTGGTACCTTGATCAATTGCTGCGACATATTTTGACATTTTTACTCCTTAAAAAATAATCTGCAGCGTTGGCAGATTAAATAAGTTATTCTTTTACGGTTTCTAACAATGCGTTTAGAATGAGGTAGGATGATGTTGCCCCAGGATCCTGATGCCCGATGCTGCGTTCGCCAAGATAGCTGGCTCTACCTTTGCGGGCCTGTAAGGGGATGGTGTCTTTCATGCCTTGTTCGGCGGCGGAAACGGCCGTTTCTAACAGCGCAACCACCCCCTTACCCTCAGCCAGAGCCGCTTGCATTGCCGTCAAGGCAGGGGCCCAGGCGTCATACATCGTCTTATCTTCAAGATTAGGGCGGCCCCGTTGCAAAACACCCTCAACGCCTGCTTGAAGCAGCTTAAACAAATCGTCGCCGTTCAGCTCTTCCTTGGCGGCCATTGCCATGCCACTACGCATATAAAATGTGCCATACAGCGGCCCACTGGCACCGCCGACGCTGGAAATCAGCGTCATGCCAACTGTTTTCAGTATGTTGCCAATATCCTTGTCAGCAACGGTGGGCAACTTTTCCATCACCTTTTTGAAGCCACGATCCATGTTTGCGCCGTGATCAGCATCTCCAATCGCAGAATCCAACTCGGTGAGATATGCCTTATTCTCATGCAAAACGGCCGCTGTTTTTTCCAACCACCGCACGATTTGATCTTTTGTTACCATAATAAAAGAGCTGCTCCTTTCTAACGAGCAAACAGTCCTCAATAATCAGCAATCAGTGACTGTTCCAGACTAACTGCTGATTATTGACGAACTGATCACCGTTTCTATGCGCCCCAGCGCAAGCCCGGCGTGTTCACAGGGGCATCCCAGAATTTGAGAATTTCATCGTCTGCTTTAACCAGGGTTAGGGAACAGCCCTGCATTTCTAGAGAGGTAATATAGGGACCGATCAGATTGCGGGCGATGGTGACGCCCCGTGCCTCACATTCGGCCACCAATTTACGATAAACTGCGTACAGTTCTGAAACGGGCGTGCCACCCATGCTGTTCACAAATGCTATAACGGAATCGCCTGATTTAAAGGGTTCATCGGTCAACTGTTTGTCGAACCAGGTGCCGTTGGTGTTGTCCCATTCGCGCACGGTACGACTGTAGGCTTCATCATCCAGCACGGCTTCAGCCATCATCGCGGTGATTTCGTCAACGGAGGTCATAGGCAAGCGTTTGCGGCCCGGTTCCCCATGAATACCAATGCCAAATTCAAATTCACCGTCACCCAAATCAAAGGTCGGCTTACCGGCCGCGGGGACAATACAAGACGTGAGGGCAATCCCAATGGAACGGCCGTTCATATTCACTTTTCGGGCCAGATCTGCACATTGCTCCAGGTTATAGCCAGCTTCTGCTGCGGCGCCCACGATCTTTTCTACAATCACCGTAGTACCCACCCCGCGCCGACCTGCCGTGTACAAACTATCTTTTACGGCCGCATCATCATCAATTAGAATGGACTGAACCTTGATGCCTTCGGCATAAGCCAGCTCAGCGGCCGTTTCAAAGTTTAAGACGTCACCGGTGTAGTTTTTTACCAGGAACAGCACACCGGCACCGCTGTCTACAGCTTTGGCACATTCATACATCTGGTCAGGCGTTGGCGACGTAAAAACTTCGCCCGGGCAGGCACCATCCAACATTCCTTTGCCCACAAAACCACCATGCATGGGCTCGTGGCCACTGCCGCCGCCCGATACCAAAGCAACCTTACCTTCTACCGGTGCATCTGACCGTACAATATAGAAAGGATCATAATTGACCTTAAATCTGTCGGGATGAGCCAATGCCATACCTTCTAGCTGTTCTTTGACAACATCATCCACCCCATTAATTAATTTCTTCATGAAACAACGCTCCTTGATTGACTGACCTAAAAACCCAGCTTTTCTAGAATTTGCATAGTGAAGACAGTTTCTTGGAAGAGGATATTCCGGCCAGCTGGCAAAAAAGGCAGGTCATGAGCCTTCAGATCTATGTTCTCTTGCAGCTATGGTCCCGCAAGAATCTTTTTGATTACCTGATCACCTGACCTGCCTCATGTAAGGTCTTCTTAGCAAAATATGACTTCTTAGGTTCTTAAAATACGAGGTTCCACACCAAGGCGCCCAGAACACCGCCAACCAGTGGTGCTACTACCGGAATCCAGCCATAACCCCAATCTGAATCGCCTTTGCCAGCAATGGGCAAAAGGAAATGAGCCAGGCGCGGGCCAAGATCACGAGCAGGATTGATAGCATACCCAGTGGGACCACCTAACGATAAGCCGATGCCCCAAACCAAAGCGCCAACCAGATAGGGACCTAAACCAGAAGCCGGGCTACCGCCTGTGGCTCCCGAAAAAATAGCGCCGACACCTATGAGTAGAACCATGGTGCCAATCAGCTCTGTGACGAAGTTCCAGGTTGTGTCGCGGATGGCCGGACCCGTGGAGTGTACGGCTAATTTCAAGCCAGGATCAGCTGTTTCAGCCCAATGGCGATAATAGGCGAGCCAAACAATTACTGCACCGACAAAGGCTCCAGCAATTTGTGCCAACATGGTTATAATCGCCTGACCGGCATCATAAGTTCCTAAGATCAGCCACTTACCTATGGTTACTGCTGGATTAATATCGGCCTCAGGTGCACCAGCAGATATGGCGACAAAAACGCCAACCATAACCGCCATAGCCCAGCCGGTAGTTATCACAATCCAGCCGCTGCTTTCACCTTTAGATTTACTCAAAAGTACGTTGGCTACAACGCCATTCCCTAAAATGATAAGAAACATTGTGCCAAGAAATTCACCTAATAGGTTATCCATTTTTTCCAACTCCTTGAGTGATTCTACTTCTTCCTAATTTGTTAAACACAGGGGTACAGTGGGTTGCGGAAGCGAAGCTTAAAATTGAAGTATGATTTACTTCACTTCACGACACTGTAGAAAACTGAAAACGAAAAAGAATCGTTTTCTGAGAATAAAAGTCGCCTATTTTCACTGAAACTGATCGGGCTACCACCTCCTTTCCTCCAGTTGACGCACGAATGCTCAAACAGCCACTTGGCATGATCAGACGACAAACATCCTCAAAGGACAAACGGCCGTTTCCAGCAATCTGCTTCAATTGGAAAATCTTTTGGGCAATGAATACAACGTGAAGCTCTTCCTAATCGTGCAATTTACACAACACTAAAACACTATATAGGATAAGCAGCAAATGCATCAAGGAAGAGGGGTATTTTGTTTCAATATGAAACGATAGAATACCGGATATGTTTCACAATGAAACAGAGAGATGTGGAGAAGGGCTTTCCTAACGGCCGTTTCTAAAATCCCCAGGATTAATCTGGTGCAGCTTCATCTTGCGCCATAACGTGGTGCGACCAATCTTTAATTCACGCGCCATTTCAGTGACCCGACCCTTGCACGCCCAGCCCGCCTGAATAATCGCTTCACGCTCTGCTTCAGCAGCAGAGAGCAAGGGGTGCGGCTGGGGCTCTCGCCCAATCACCACACGGCCGTTGCGTACACTTTCTGGCAAATGCAGCAGCTTAATCACGTGATCGCTGCTCTGGTAGGCGGCCCGCTCCAGCACCATCTCCAGCTCTCGCACATTGCCTGGCCAGGGGTAGCGGCGCAAGATTGCCACGGCTTCCTCATCAAGCATCATATTTTGGCCATGTCGCCGCGAAGAGCGCATCAAAAATCGCTTGGCCAAAAGCATAATATCCTCCGTGCGCTGCCGCAGCGGGGGAATCGTGATATCAAAGACGGCAAATCGATAGTAAAGATGGGATAAGAAGTTGCCTTCAGTAACGCTGGTTTCCAGATTGGCGGCAGTTGCGGCAATTACCCGCACATCAACGGGAATGGGCCGCGTGCTTTCCAGGCGCATCACGTGCCCCGTTTCAATGACGTGCAGCAAGGCTGACTGCATCTCGAGCGATAAGCTTTCAACCTGATCCAGCAGCAAGGTCCCTTCATGGGCCAGCTCAAATTTACTGGGACGGCCGTCTCGGCCAGACTCCTTCTCATGTCCCAAAAATTCACTCACGATCAGCTCACGGGGGATGGCGCGACAGTTAATCGAAATAAACGGTTTGTCGGCTCGCCCACTGTCATTGTGAATCGCACGGGCCAGGTGATTCTTTCCGACCCCACCCTCGCCCCGAAGCAGCACGGGCGCAGTTCCCCGCGCTGCGATGCGTGCCTGCCGCATAATGGGTCGCATCGCTACAGATGTCGCAAAAATATCTTCCAACTTCAGCGTCGCCTGGTTGCCCAGCTGCTGGTGAATCAGACGGCGCACCTGCTCCATCGGACGCAGCATTAGCATGTAGCCAACGGGACGGCCGTATTCTCGCACCACCCGCAGCGTCACAATCGTCTGCAAGTGCTCACCCAGCATCTTGATTTCCAGCGTGACCTCGGCATCCTCTAAATCTTGATCGCCTCTGAGCGATGCTCTCAACACCTCTGGCATGCCCAGGACTTCAACCAGAGGCAGCCCCAGCACCGAGGATGGTGACAGGTTCAGCAGCCGCCCTGCCTGCGCGTTCACATGGTTAATTTTCCCGGCCGCGTTCCAGGTGATCACCCCTTCGGTGATTGCGGCCATGATCGCATTAAGTTCCGTTAAGCGGCGATTGGC
>CBDUOF010000122.1:0-13874 GCA_965368765.1 uncultured Anaerolineae bacterium
CTAAAAAGTGCCCATTACAAATCCAATCGTGCATTGTAGCGCAATCAGAAGGAGCCACCAAACACGTTTGATCAACGATTAACCAACGTTTCCAGCCTGGATGCGACAGTCACTTGGGAAGTTAGCGTAAAGGAAGGAAATGTGGGGGGTGTATTAGGTTTGCCCGCCTGAAGACTGGCAGTCCTGAATGTATTCAACAAAGCTACAAGCGCCACGCGCTGCAGACAGTCTGCAAAATTTGGATGGCTTTGGCAATGAGCCGTTTGTTGGCGGGCTTGTTGGGCCACAGGCTGGCCCCGGAGGGGTGCGGTAGGGGGACGACAAGACGGCCGTACTCATCGAGAGTGGAGATAAGCGATGGGAGATTGGCGGCTGATAGCTGTTTACTATCATCAAGATTAAAGTTTACCGGGTTCGTCAGCGTTTCGGGCGGGAAGTAAACGGCCGTTCCCACCACATCGGCCAACTTCAGCTTTGCCGGATACAGCAGCTTGATCGCCAGCCCACCGACCAAAATCATCAACTTGGGCCGCACCAGGGCAATTTCTCGCTCTAAAAAAGGACGGCAGAGGGCCTGTTCTGCCTTGCTGGGCACGCGATCCCCTTTGCCACTTTTATCTCTGCCCGGATAACATTTGGTAACGGCCGTCATGTAATGCCTTGCCCGGAATTCGTCTTCGTCCCAGCCCGCTTCCCCCAGCCATTGAAATAAGCGCGTACCGGAGGTGGCATTAAACGGTCGTTTCGCCTCTACTTCTGTCACACCCGGCGCCTGCCCAATCAGCATCACGTCCGCAGTGGCACTGCCGCGAAACACGGCTCCCGGCACAATCGCATGGCCCGCCTCCAGGCAGCGACGACAGGCGTGCATTTCGTTGTGAAGTTGAGTCAAAGAATCCATGACAAAGGTGATTATAACAAAAACCTCCATACCGCTAGATATGGAGGCCGTTTACGTATTTACCACGACTATAAGTGACTCCGACAGGATTCGAACCTGTGACCAAGTGATTAAAAGTCACCTGCTCTGCCAGCTGAGCTACGGAGCCGAACAAGGCGTAAGTATAGCCGCCCCTGAAACGGTATGCAAACCAATTTTGTGGCAGATCATATCTAGAAATAGCGAACCCTATCGTTATTGTTTATGTAATAAAATCAGTAAATACTTTACGAATCCGTTAATGTCCACTACGATACCGAGACGCGCATCGGTTGCAGACAAAGTTGCACCAACAATCCCAGTTTGCCCAGCCTATTTGCGTCGATTATAATTCCGTACCTTCAGGAGAAATCATTTCATGGCTCTTACTGAGTCCAACGTCCCACAACCACCCTACAACACCGACCTAGCCGTCGCCGAAAGAAAACAGCCTGCAGAGCTCGTTGTACGAGAAATTGTAGAGACGCTACTTCTAACCTTTTTTATCTTTTGGCTCGTTAATAGCTTTGTTGGCCGTTATCGCATCGACGGCAGCAGCATGAACCCTACCCTGCAAAACGCCCAATATTTGCTGATCAATAACTTTAGCTACTACTTAAATGAACCGGATCGGGGCGACATTATCGTCTTTAAACATCCCAATAGTGATCTCAACCTCATCAAGCGCGTGATTGGTCTACCAGGGGATCATGTAGAAGTTCAGGAACGTCACGTAATGGTCAACGGCGTTTTACTGACTGAACCATATATCCTGGCAGAACCGACGTATAGCGGTGACTGGATTGTGCCGGAAGGTGAATTTTTTGTGCTGGGTGATAACCGCAACAGCTCTAGCGATTCCCATTCATGGGGATTCTTGCCCGATGACAATATTATTGGAAAAGCCGTCCTGGTTTACTGGCCTATAAAAGATTGGGAACAAGTACCCCATTATGACCACTTCCTAAACGAATGATGAATTATCGTCCAGAAGAGATTGAAGCGCTCGTACGCAAAGTTGTGACTCAGGTGATGGGTGAACGTGCGGCCTCGGCTACGCCTGCCCCGTTAGGCAGCAAACGGCCGCTTCTCAGCGCCGACATCATTAGCCAACGTCCTCCCAACTCAACCTATCTCGTCCCCCCAAACGCAATCATCACACCATTGGCGCGGCAGGCAGCCTTAGAGCGCCACATTCGCCTGGAAGAAACGATAACCGACCAGCCTGCCACAGGGCCAGCGACTGGCAAGCCTGCTATCGCCGTGGGTGCCGACCACGGCGGCTACGCCCTGAAAGAAACACTTAAACAAATGCTGGACCTTACTTTCTCAGATTATGAGATCATCGATTGTGGCACACACGGCACGGATTCGGTAGACTATCCAGACTTCGCCTATGCCGTGGCGCAGTTGGTTGGTACGGGCCGCGCCTGGCGCGGCATTGTGATTGACGGAGCGGGCATTGGCAGCTGCATGACCGCCAATAAAGTTCCCGGTGTACGTGCTGCCATGTGTTACGATCAGGCAACGGCCGTTAACAGTCGAGAACACAACAACGCCAATGTGCTCACCCTCGGCGCTGGACTCATTGGGCCAAGTCTGGCTCAGCAAATTGTGCAAACCTGGCTCAAGACCGACTTTGGCGGCGATCGTCACGCCCGACGTGTCGATAAAATTATGGCGATAGAAAAACGATTTAATAAATGATTGCCCAGTTACGTAAAAACGTCATTGGGCAGCTCGGTAATTGAGTAATTATCTGATGCATAATCAAGCAGCTGTTGAACAAATTATTGAAGAAATTACCCGCGAGGTTCTGCTGCGGCTCAACCAACCGCAGCCAGCCAATGCGGCCGCGAGCTGCAACTGCACCAATGGCTCATGCGTGCAGAACTGCGCAGAAAAGGTCGAATCGGTTGTGCAGGCCGGCGCCAGCCGGGTAACCGCTACCTTGGGCACACGGCCGTATAACAGCAGCATCGCCAGTTATATAGACCACACCCTGCTCAAACCCGACGCCTCTCAAGATCAGATCGCCCAACTGTGCTACGAAGCCCGTTCCTATGGCTTTGCCTCCGTCTGTATCAATCCGGCCCAGGTAAAGCTGGCTGCACAGCTGCTTAAAGATTCCAATGTAGCCGTGTGTACTGTCGTCGGCTTTCCCCTGGGCGCAACCCCTGCCACGGTAAAAGCGTACGAAACCCAGCAGGCTATTCGAGACGGCGCTACCGAGATTGACATGGTGATCAACGTTGGGGCGCTTAAGTCACAAGATTACGCAACGGTGAAAGAGGATATTGGCGCAGTGGTGCGGGCTGCCCACGCCAGCAATGCCCTGGTAAAAGTCATCATCGAAGCCGCCCTGCTAACGGATGAGGAAAAGGTCATTGCCTCGCACTTGTCCAAACTGTCTGGCGCCGATTTTGTAAAGACTTCCACTGGCTTTGGGCCTGGTGGGGCAACGGCCGAAGATGTCGCCCTGATGCGCAAGGTCGTTGGCCCTGAAATTGGCGTGAAGGCAGCGGGTGGCGTGCGCAACTACACCGATGCGCAAACGATGATTACCGCTGGGGCAACTCGGCTGGGCGCAAGCGCTGGCGTTCGTATTGTTAAGGAAGCAGGTGGCGGTGCTGTGGATACGGCCGTTTCACCAGCCGGTTACTAAGATAA
This sequence comes from uncultured Anaerolineae bacterium, assembly GCA_965368765.1. GTDB lineage: Bacteria > Chloroflexota > Anaerolineae > Promineifilales > Promineifilaceae > Leptofilum. The sequence continues at coordinate 3,590 of CBDUOF010000122.1, forward strand.
ATTCCTTCGGGTCTTTTCAAGGAAATCATTTATGGATTGTCAAAATTGCCGTATTGGGAAGTATCAGCCCACAAAAATAGCCTACTACAGCCCGATCAATGAGCATCTCATGGTCATCCCAAACGTGCCGGCTTACCAATGCGACGTTTGCGGCATCACCGATTACGACGAGGTATTCATGCTGCGGCTGCACTACCTCATCGATAAGCTGACCGGCAAAGAACCCGATCTGGAATTTGACGAATGGCAGCCCCAAACAAAACAATCCCCTCAATGGCAGCCAGAAAGAAGGAGTCGCTAATATGTCCGTTGAACTTCGCAGTTATGTATTTTTAGATAGTTTACAGCTTCAGCACGCCGCTTTTTTGGGCACCGTGGCACGCGGCTTCTTACCCCTACCGGGCGATGCTTCGCTCTGGATTGAAATTTCTCCCGGCATCGAAATCAACCGCATCACCGATGTGGCCCTGAAGTCGGTTGGGGTAAAGCCCGGCATGCAGATCGTAGAACGACTGTACGGCCTGTTGGAAATCCATTCCAGCAGCCAGGCGGACGTACGTGCCGCCGGAGCCGCCATTTTGGAGGCACTGGAACTCAAAGAGGAAGATCGGCTAAAGCCGCGTGTTGTTTCCAGTCAGATTATTCGCAACATTGATCCACACCAGGTACAGCTGATTAACCGCATGCGGCACGGTCATATGATTTTGGCAGGGCAAACGCTGTACGTCATGGAGGTGCAGCCGGCTGCCTACGCAGCGCTGGCCGCCAACGAAGCAGAAAAGCGCGCAAATCTGAATATTTTGGAAGTGACGGCTTACGGCAGTTTTGGCCGCGTCTATTTGGGCGGTTCAGAGCAGGATATTATGGCCGGGTATCAAGCAGCCATCGATGCCATCGAAAGCGTCAGCGGCCGTTCTCAGGAAACCAGAAAGAGTGAATGAGGCAGCTGATTTGCCCCTGGTGGCGAGTCGCCGTTGAAAAGCGACAAACCATTACCCACACATCAGCAGCCACAAAATACAGGAGAATGATATGTCAGAAGCATTAGGGATGATCGAATGTCGAAGTTTTGCCGCCATGGTAGAAGCGTCCGACGCAATGGTGAAAGCTGCTCGTGTCGAACTTGTAGGCTATGAAAAGACCGGCGGCGGGCACGTAACGGCCATTGTGCGAGGTGATGTTGCCGCAGTGAAAGCAGCCGTTGAAGCTGGTACCCGTGGCGCAGAGAAGGTTGGCGAAGTTGTTTCGGTCCACGTCATTCCTCGCCCCCACGTCAATGTAGACAGCGTATTGCCGCTTGGCCGCCAGGATGCCAGCGAATAGTAATCGGTAGGTCAGTAACCGGTATCTGGTTTCAACATGCGGGCAAATGCCCGCATGTTGCGAATAACCAACTGAATCATCGGGCATTATTAACCAATCACGGATTACGGAAAGACTATGTTCCTAGGCAAAGTAGTTGGTACCCTGGTCGCAACGCAAAAGGAGGCCTCGTTGGATGGCCTTAAATTTTTGGTTGTGCGGCGGCTGACGGTAGAAAATAAAGAAGAGTCGGGCTATGTGGTGGCCGCAGATGCCGTCGGAGCTGGGCTGGATGAAGTGGTGATGGTTGCCACAGGCAGTTCGGCACGGCAAACGGTATTTACCGACAAACGGCCGTGTGATGCAGTTATCATGGCCATTGTGGATAGTTGGGAAGTTGCTGGCGACGAGAAGTACCATAAATAGCCTCGCTGCTCATAACCAACCATGACACCCGCCACTCGGCAAAAGCGCTCGCAGTTTCTTCAGTTTATGGAGAAGGTGTTACTGCCGGAAACGGCCGTTCAGGCCGTGGTTGGTATTGGCAGCATCGCCACAGGGCGCATGCGCCCCGACTCTGACATCGATATCATCCTGTTCCTTAATCCCTATGACCTTTACATCGTTCCCGCAGAAGCCTTCTGGCTTGAAGAAGAGAACAGCTTCCACAGCATCTTTAGCGACGATGAGACCATTCAACAAGGCTTACAGCTTGATTTCATGCGATTCGACTGGCAGCGGTGGCGCAACTCGGCGTTTGCCTGGCCAGAGGAGCGGCTGAGCGAATTGAGCAGCGGCTGGATTGCATACGACAGGAATGGCGAGGTAACGCAGCAAATTCAGCAGCGAGCACAGTACCCAAACAGCGTGCGGCAAGCACGTCTGGATGAAGCGATCACCTGGCTAGATCAACATCTTGGCTGGGGCGCGCCTCAAACCAATTGGGAGGCACTCGGCCCAGCTATTGCCCATGATCGGCTACAGGCAGCGTATGCTTATTTGGTCGATGGTTTGTTTGCCTACAACCGCCGTTGGCGCATCTGGCGTAATCGGCAAATGAGCGGGCTTCTCCAGTTACCCTGGTTACCAGACGGCCTGGCAAACGAGCTTTTGCTGGTAGCCAACGCGCCGAGCCTGGATCAGAGTGGCTATCTGGCACGCGTTGAAAAGCTCGACTTCTATTTCACAGCGTTACAGCAGCAGCTTATTGCCGATGGCGATTATCAGAATCCGATTGATGAAGCATTCATCCGCAGCAGCGAGGAGCCAGGACGCGCCTGGAACATGGCGGAATGGAATGCCAAACGTCAAGAACGCGCAGGCAATTTAGTCAATTAGTTAATGGATCATTTGAGCCAATGACAGGATTTGGACAATGAAAGACAGTGAAATTCAGGCAATTATAGAGCGTGTGACCCAAGAAGTTGGCGGCACGATGTCCGTCACCCAAGAAACGGCCGTCTCCCGCCGTCATCAGCAAGCTCCCCCGGCGCCCGTTTCGTCTGCCGGAGAAAGCGGTATCTTCCCCACGCTGGATGAGGCTGTTGCTGCAGCTGGAACCGCCTTCCAACAGCTCAACAAGCTCCCCCTGGAGATACGCAAACATATGGTGGCCCACATGCGCCAGGCCGGGCGAGAGTATGCTCAGGTGCTGGCCGAGATGGCCCACAGCGAATCTGGCATGGGGCGCGTGGAAGACAAAGTGCTTAAAAACATCCTCAATGCAGACAAAGCATTGGGCGTAGAAGATTTAGAAACGACGGCGTGGAGTGGAGACGGCGGTTTGACCGTGACCGAATGGGCTCCCTACGGCATTATTGGGGCGTTAACGCCCAGCACAAACCCCACCAGCACCGTCATTTGCAACGCCATCGGCATGATAGCAGCGGGCAATGCCGTGACCTTTAATGCCCACCCCAGTGCCAAAAATGCCTCCAACTACACGGTGCAAGTTTTGAACCAAGCGATTCAAAAGGCAGGCGGTCCAGCGAATTTGTTAACGGCCGTTGCCCAACCGACCATCGAAAGTGCCACAGGTTTGATGCATCACAAAGATGTGCGTTTGCTTACGGTGACTGGTGGAGCGGCTGTGGTGCGCGCGGCCATGCGCAGCGGCAAGCGGGCTGTCTGTGCCGGCCCCGGCAATCCACCCGTTGTGGTTGATGAAACGGCCGATATTGAGCAGGCGGGGCGGGATATCGTCATTGGCGGTTCCTTCGACAACAACATTGTTTGCACCACCGAAAAAGAAACCTTTGCCGTCGCGTCAATTTGTGACGAGCTCATGCAGGTGATGTCCAAGCATGGGGCGGTTAAGTTAAACAGCTGGCAGTTCAATCGACTCTGGAAAGCGGTCACCGTCAAAGATCGCGGCCCCCGCATGTATGCCGACATGAACAAGGCGTTCATCGGAAAGAATGCCAGCGTACTGCTGGCCGAAATTGGGATTTCTGCCGGGCCGGAGGTGCGCCAGATTGTGGTAGAAGTGCCAGCGGATCACCCGGCCGTGTGGTCGGAACAAATGATGCCGATTATGCCGGTGGTGCGCATGCCCAACGCCGACGCAGCGATTGATCTGGCAGTGGAAGCAGAGCATGGGTTTCGGCATACGGCCGTTATGCATTCCAAGAACCTGGACAACCTCAGCCGCATGGCCCGCCAGATGAATTGTAGTATTTTTGTGAAGAATGGACCTTGTCTGGCCGGTTTAGGCTATGGCGGTGAGGGATTCTGTTCCTTTACTATTGCCAGTCCAACCGGTGAGGGATTAACCGGCCCACGCAGCTTTAGCCGCCTGCGCCGCTGTACATTAGTAGATTCGTTCCGCATTGTATAGTAAAGTAGTGATAATCTAAATCGTAAAGAGAGTAATGAAGCAATGTCTACAGGTTTTGGCAAACGTAATCTCATCAATCTAGACTTATTCACCGATGCCTATCGCGTAACCGGGCGTGCTTCCGTTGGCATGGGTGGCATCCATGCCGAATTAGGGAACCCAAACTCAAAATATCTGGAATTACAGGATGCCTATATCTCCCGCATTCATCAGCCGGGTGACATTGTCGCCAATTATCAGGTTGCTGCCTTCCGCAAGGAAAATATTAATTTTATTGTGCTGCAAGATAGGCGCGAAGGCATTCCGGTTGGAACACAACACGGCCGTTCTATTTTTACCCGAGGACGCAGCATTCCCATCTTCATGACTGTCCCTTCTTTTGAGATCATTGGCGAAGCCATACACGAAGGCAAATTCTCTGCCCGTGAAATTTTGGTACAATCAATGGGAAGCTTTCAATTAATCTTTGCCGCAAAAGCGTCTGCATCCGTTTACCCAGACATCTCGTACAGCGGCGATCTCATTCTGGTTCATAAAGACCGTATCGGGATCTTCTGTCTAGACAACAACAAAAAGTAAGTAAGGAGACGGTGCTGTGGCCCGAATCTTTGTAATTGATGACGACGAACAACTTTTACGCATGGTTGGCCTGATGCTGGAGCGCGGCGGCCACAATATTACCCTGATCAACAATCCGCTGGATGGCTTAGCCCAAATCAAGACCGACAAACCAGACTTATTGGTACTCGATGTCATGATGCCCAATATGAGTGGGCACGATTTGGCACGGGAGCTCCGCAACAACAGCGGAACCGAAGATTTACCTATTTTAGTGCTCACGGCGCGTTCCCAGGAAGTTGATCGCGCCACGGCGCTAAAAAGTGGCGCAGATGATTACCTGAGCAAGCCAGTAACCTCACAAGAACTTATGGAGCGGGTTGATGACCTGCTGGCAAAAAAAGGCGGCCAACCGAGCCCCGAATCCGGCATTATCATCACGGCATTCGGCTTACGTGGCGGTGTCGGCCAAACAACGCTTGCCGTTAATTTGGCAGCAGCGCTGCGCCGAGCAAGCCAGCAAGAGGTCTGCCTGGTAGATTTGTCGCCCTCTGGTGGTCAGGCTGTTATGCACATGCGGCTTCAAGCCCGTTCTTCATGGCTTGATTTACCAGATGAAAACGAGTTGGATTGGGCAGTGTTGAAAAATCGCCTCATTATTCATCCATCCGGGCTTCGCGTGCTGGCAGCGCCAGCCAAACCACAGGACCCGTCTGTGATTTCTGGAGAGCGTGTGCATTACCTATTGAATTTGCTGCGACATCACGTGGCGTTTACCGTGGTAGATGCGCCCCACGTTTACTCACCTGCTTTTGTGCAGGCAGTGACGATGGCCGACATGGGTCTACACATCATTACGCCTGAGGTGGTTTCGGTACAAACGGCCGTCCAACTCAATCGTCTGCTCAATAAGGCAGGCATCCAAGTAAAGCGCAAATCGCACATTCTTAACCAGCACACGCCGGAAGCACAGCTGCCTCAAGCCGCTGTAGAGCGTGGCCTCAACAATAAGGTTGCCTTCCAGATTGGTTACGATATGAACCAGGCACGGGCCATTGCTCAAGGCGTACCGCTCACGCTCACGTCTGCCAAATCAGGGCTGCCCAACGTCGTACACCGCATGTCGGAAGCCATTTGGCAGCGCGTTTCGACAAAGAGTCTCTAGTCACCAGCCATTCGTGACCAGTGGTTAACAGCCAATAAATCTAATCCTTTGGTAACTTGGTTACCTGAACGCCCTTATGGAATTTCCCGCTATCGCTCTTTTGGAATTTAGCAGCATTGCCGCTGGCATTGAAGCGGGCGACGCCATGGTAAAGCGCGCCCCGGTGGCAACTATTCAGGCAGGAACGGTGCAGCCAGGTAACTATTTAATTTTGGTGGCCGGGGATGTGGCGTCTGTGGAAGAAGCGCTTGCTGCTGGCAAAGCAACGGGGCATGATGCGCTAACTGATTGTCTCTTTTTGCCCAATGTGCATCCCAACGTGGTGGCAGCTCTTGGCGGCAGGCGGCAAGCAGCGCAGGAAGATGCGTTGGGCATCGTGGAAACAAGCAGCGTCGCAACGGCGATTAAAGCGGCTGATGCCGGGGTAAAAGGGGCCGAGGTTTCCTTGCTCCAGCTGCGCCTGGCAGATGGCCTTGGCGGCAAGGGATTGGTCTATTTCCATGGCTTGGTGGCAGATGTAGAAACGGCCGTTGCGCTTGGAGCCACCATTGCCAGTCACCATCTCATCCGGCAAATGATCATCCCCCAGCTTCATGCCGAAATGTGGGAAAATGTGAATGGATACGGCCGTTTTGGCCATCATTTTGGCTGGGAAGCAGCGTAAGCAAGAATCAGTGAAAAGTAAAAAGTGAAGCGTAGCCTGTGGGCATTAGCCCCAAGGCACAAAAGAAGCAAAACCTTATGCAGCTGGCTAAAGTCATCGGCACAGTGGTAGCGACCCAAAAATATGAAGGCTTGACCGGAATCAAATTTCTGGTCGTACAGCCTTTGAGCAAAACGCAGGAGCCAGTTGGCGAGCCTGTCGTAGCCGCCGACGCTACTTTTCAGGCGGGGCCAAACATGTTGGTTTTCATTGTCGGCAGCCGGGAAGCAGCTCAGGCGATGCCCATCCCCTTTGTTCCGGTAGATCACGCCATTGTTGGCCTTGTAGATGACGTTCAGCTGGCGCATTCGGACACGTCGTCACCCGCTTAGCCGAATGAGCGGAGCTGAAGCCAAATATCCTCCCACGATCCTCGAAGACCTTCACACAAAAAAATATCAGGGCTGAAACGGCTTTCTTCATTTTCAACGCCATATTCATTTCCGTTTTGGCCAACTAGATGGCAAGAGGAGAACAACAAGCTCAGAAATTCTCTAGAATAGCCCAGGGTAATCACAGCCTCAGGGGGATTTTCGCCATAGCCGCGCTTCCAGTATGAATTTACAGGACTGATTGCAGTAGGCAACTGATAGCGAGGGCCATAGAGATTGATGGCAGCGGCTTCACCATAATTGCCGACAAGAATGCCCAAAGACGGCCGTTCTCCAGATTCCTGCGTATAGATTTCCCCTACCGTTCTGGCCATCGTTTCCCAGCCGACTTGTTCCACAAAGTTATCGTGAATGTCACTGGTCACCCGCCACAAAGCAGAATTAATGGGTGCTACAGGCAACGTTAAAGCAACGCCCACGATGGCTCCAGCCACCAAAAACCCGACCGTTACCCGATTGACAAGCTGCTGCCTTTTCGCAGACAAGCCCGATACCCAGCGCTCTCCTTGCACCGCCCCGGCGGCCAACAGCATAGGATAAGCTGGCGCCAGGTAGTAGAAGCGCCCCTGGCTCAGGCCAAACAATGCCAACGTTGTGACATAAATCACGCCAATCGCCCGATACCGCCTTCCGTCTGGGGCAAAAAAGTAGTAATACAGACCAAAAAAGAACAGCGGCAGGGTCAACGGATTCATATTGACATAAAATTGTTGGGACAAGAAGCCTTCCGTGCGGCCAAGCTGCACGTCGCGCGCCCGAATGGCTGTTAGGAATTCAAGAGAGATAAAATCGTTCTGAATTTGCCAAATGAGGTTGGGCAGGAAGATGAGCAGGGAAAGTCCCACACCCGCCCATAGCCAGGGAGACTTTAAATGGGCACGCAGCTTTGTGAGCAAAACGGCCGTTACAATTGCCACGACCAGAAACAGGATGGTGTACTTCGTCATCATGCCTAGACCAATGCCGCAGCCCACGCCTAGCCACCAGCGCGGATTGTCACTCTTGAGCAGCTTGATGAGGCAGTAAAGCGTAAAAACCCACCACAAATAATCGAAGGAGATGTATTGAAAAAGGGTGCTCATCAGGAGCGACATGAGGGCGATAGCTGCCGCAATCGCAGCAACCATCTGGGCACGGCGACTGCCACCAAGTGCTTTGGCCATTAGCCCTGTGAAGACCATGCCTGCGCACTGAGCGAGGGCCGCCAACGATTTAATGCCAACAAGGGACAATCCAAATAGCTCCAGCCCCACCCGCCCCACAAACGGCGTTAGTGGCGGGTAGGCGACATAACCCCAGGCAAGGTGCTGTCCGTTGTCTAAGAATGCCAGTGCGTCTCGATGAAAGCCATATTGGTTGTTGGTAAGCAGATGAATCATCAAGCGACCAGCGGCCAACAGCAGCAAAATCTGTAAATCGGTAAGCTTGCCAGCGCCTCTTTTCATCATAAACCTCGCCTACTCATTGGGACAAAACAGCAAAACGTCTGACCCATCCTCACCAAATGAAATCGTTTCTTGAACATGCAAACCCAGCTTTTGCAGCAATTTGATAGAGCGGTGGTTGTCTGGCGCGGTGATGGCCACGATGGGGGAAAGTTTCAGATCATGATGGGCATGGTGCAAAACGGCCGTTGCCGCTTCGAACGCATACCCGTGGCCCGTAAACGCGGGTAGAAAGGCAAAGCCAATGTCGACGTGGGGGAGAGACGGCCGTTTGACCAAACCGCACATGCCCAGCTTCACACCGTCAACCTTACGCTGCACACAATAAAGACCAAAGCCATGGGCTGCATAGCTGGCAATTGGGCCATTCTGCAAATAGTTTTCCGCCTGCCCAACCGTATAAACGCCTCGGTCGCCAATGAACCGAATCCAGGAAGGCTCGTTGACCAGCTTCAAAACAAAAGGAGCATCCGCCAACGAAAAATAGCACAGTTGAAGGCGCTCTGTTTCTAGGACTATCTTACGAGGCAAACCATTCACTCTCTGGCTGGTTGAGCAGCCGCTGCACATCCTTAACGTGGTGCAGGTTATGGTAAAGCGTAAAGAACAGTATTTCCCGCACGGTCATTTTGCCCAACAAAGGATGCGGCAGCAGATAGTTGTCCAGCGCCTTGTCTGACCATTTGGTCAATGCAGGTTGAAAAGCCGCCCCTTTTTCTAGCCATTTCGCTAAAAGTCGTGCCTTGTGCTGTGGGGATGGCGCATCGGCTACTTGAGGCAAAAACGAGCCACTCGCCTGCCCACCACCGGCCAACGCTACATGTACATAGGTGTGGCGCACCTGCGCCAGGCTGCGCGATTCTTGATTGGCCCAGCCAAAGCGAACCCGCAGGATAGTTTTGGGCAAATTCAAGGCCATCACCACCGGACTGCAAGACTTTATAAGGTGCACTAAATTCTCGGCGGGAGACCAAACGCCTTTCGGTGCAACAAAAAATGAGTCGTCATCAATCGTCGCAAAAAAAGCGTGGACAGCTTCAACTTCAGCTACAAACGCGGTGGCAATTTCCGATTTTGTGTAAGGTGAGCCGAGTTGGAGCATTTTATCTGTTCCTTTGACAAGGAAGCATATCTACAAATTGCACGACGCCGGCTGTAGATTAGCTATTAGAGTTGTTCCTGATTAACAATTACCTTCTGCTGTCATGCCTGCGAAGGCAGGCATCCATCTTCATTAGGGAGGTGGATTCCCGCCTGCGCGGGAAAGACAAGTACAGATATCTTATAAAGGAACAACTCTATTGATCGTTATGATTTTGAGGAAGCACCTGCATTTTGTGCCAGTTCCCATAGCTTACCGGGACTTAACGGAATCTCGCAGATTTCCAGAGAATTGTCTAGGGCATCCTCCACCGCCTGCGCAAACAATGCTCCAGTAGGTATCGCGCCAGCTTCACCGGCCCCTTTAATGCCCATGGGGTTCAGCGGCGACGGGGTGACTTCGTGCCCAATTTCCACATTGGGCACGTCCAGCGAGGTGGGGAGCAGATAATCCATAAATGATCCGGTCAGGAGCTGCCCATGCTCATCATAAATAATTTGCTCATAAAAAGCGTTCCCAATGCCCTGCGCCACGCCGCCCTGCACTTGACCATCCAGAATGAGCGGATTAATGACCTCACCGCAATCGTGCACCACCACGTAGCGCAAGATTTCCACGTCCATCGTGTCAGGATCAATGTCAACAATCATGGCGTGGACGCCGCTGGCAGTGGCGCCATATTCCGGGCCAAAGTAGTTGGTTGCTTCCAAACCTGGCTCGGTACCGGGCTTGACCGCGCCGCGCATAGGGTTGGCCCGCTGCGCCAGCTGCCCCAGCGGAAT
>CBDUOF010000123.1:0-13843 GCA_965368765.1 uncultured Anaerolineae bacterium
GAAGCTCCAGCGTGTTTGGGATCCGTGGACCAATTGGTGCCAGAAACGCCACAAGGAGCATGATACCGTCCAAAGTTGTGACCAATTTCATGTCCAGCCAGCTCGCCAGTCACGCCCATCGAAGGATGATCAAACCCAACAGATGCCCGCAAGCCGATCCAGCCAATTCCGGCAATGCCACCTGTGCTACAGTTAAACCAGCCACAGTCAAAATCAATGTAGGCATAATAGACCGTCGCGCTGAATTTTCCAATTTCTGAATCTTTAAAATCCGTTACGCTGTCTAGCAACTGCTCCCAGGATTCACCCGTTTGCAGATTACCGCTAAAATTTAGGCCAGTTGGATGAATGGTCACATTCATATTGCTCAGCGGATAAGCACGCATGATCCAATCACTAATGCGTTCCGTTGTTGGCCCAGGGAAGTACGTACCGGTGGGTGTATGCGTATAGTGGACAGGCACAACCACAACATTTAGCGTTGGGACAGTGTTGAAGGTCACGGTCTGGGTGTAGCCCCCGCTTGTCTGGCCATCAACATTGGCCGAAATGACCACCGTGCCAGAGAGCCAATCGCTGGGCACCGTGATATTGTAAGTGCTATCCAGGCTGGCGCGGCTAGAAGCACCCGAGGCCGATTTCGTGCCAGATGTCACCGGGGTCAGCGGCGTACCGCCACGCGTTGCCGTTAGAGTAATGCTGGTACCGGGCACGCTGGCGCCGCTTGTTGTTGCGGTGTACACGCGCACCACAGCCGGACGATTGGCCACGAGCGGCACGCCATTATTCACGTCCTGCACAGATTGGCTAATTTCCAAATTCGTAATGAGTAAATCTGGGGCCTTGGCAATAACGGGTAGATATGTCAATTCCACCGCCGCACCCGTCGGAGCGGCTGCGGATGGACGCGGGTCAATTCCTAGCCCCACTATCAATGTCAGGGCCAGGACACAAACAGAAAAAATCGAGGTTCGTCGAAGGGTCATTGTTCTATATCCTTTACAGAGTGCATTTGCTGGGAAACCACAAGCGTGAAGTCTTTCTAATACAGGGTAAATGGCTCACGAGCATAGTTTAACAATTTACGCCTAAAATGTCTTTAGGAAGAGGTACCAGAAACGCAAAAATCGGATTTCTCTCATGAAACACCAGTATGCTGGCCTTGAGAGAAATCCGATTTTTGATTACTGAGCGAATGAGCTTATTCTTTTACAGGCTCTTTTTCGGGCACTGGCTCCTTAAGGCCGCAAGCCACGCACTCTGTTTCGTTTTCATTGAGTTGTACCAGAAGGCCGTCGCAACTGTTACTGGTGTCTGCCACCGGTTTTTTCCAGCTGCTAAATTCGCATTCAGGGTAGCGTGAGCAGCCGTAGAAGACGCGTCCCCGCCGGGTGCGCCGCTCCACCATCTCGCCGCCTTTGGGACAGGTGATACCTATCTTGTTGAGCAGCTGCTCCGTATGGCGGCATTTGGGGAAATTGCTACAGCCAATAAAACGGCCGTATCGCCCTTCCCGATAAACCAAGTCATTGCCACACAACGGGCATTCTCGCCCAACCGGTTCAACTTCTGCCTTCAAATCCAGCTTGGGTAACGCCTCATCGGCAATTTCCAGCTTCTCGGCAAACTGACCATAAAAACTGCCAATCACTGGAACCCATGGATCACCTTCCGCAATTTTATCCAGTTCATCTTCCAACCGCGCCGTAAAGTCAACCGACAGCACATCTGGAAAATATTCCACCAGCAGGTCATTCACGATCTGCCCGGTTTCCGTCGGCTGCAGTCGTTTATCGATGCGATCAACATAACCCCGATTTTGAATGGTGGAAATAATAGACGCATAGGTGCTTGGGCGCCCAATGCCGTGCTCTTCCATTGATTTCACCAACGTTGCCTCACTAAAGCGGGGCGGCGGTTGGGTAAAATGCTGCTCGGGCAGCAGGCGCATCAGATCGAGCAATTCACCTGTCTTCAAATTTGAAGGCACCTGATTCTCATCATCATCTGGCCGATCTTCTGGACGCGTTTCTTCGTAGAGCGCCAAAAAGCCGGCAAAGGTCATCACAGAACCGGTGGCGCGGAAGAGATACGGCCGTTTCGCCATTGCCACCGCGGCATCACCGACGCCAATGTCCACCGACACCGTATCATATCGTGCGGGAGACATCTGGCTGGCAACAAATCGATCCCAAATGAGTTTGTAGAGGCGGTGCTGGTCCCGCGATAAATGCTCTTTGATCTGCTTGGGCACGTTTGCCACAGAGGTCGGTCTAACCGCCTCGTGCGCTTCCTGAGCCGACTTTGATTTGGTTTTGTACTTTGGTGGCTTGACGGGCACATAGTTCGGGCCAAATCGCTTCCCCACGTAGGCGCGTGCTTCGGTTTCCGCATCCTTAGACACGGTCACGCTGTCGGTACGCATGTAGGTGATTAAGCCTACCGCGCCATCCTCACCGCCTAAATCAATGCCTTCATACAGCTGCTGGGCAATCCGCATCGTCTTGCTCGTGTTAAAACCGAGGCGTCGCGACGCTTCTTGCTGCATCGTGCTGGTGGTAAACGGCGCGGCAGGGCGACGAGTGCGTTTGCCAATGCGAACGTCACCAATTTGCCAGCTGCCCTTCTCCAGCGCATCCAGATGGGGCCGCACGTCGGCTTCACTTTTTAGCACCGGGTCTTCGCCATTGATTTTATGCAGACGTGCCTGGAAAAACGGCCGTTGCCCGACAGCCTCATCGCGATACTGCTCACGACTTAGCTCCGCACCCAACGTCCAATACTCTTCAGTCACAAACTCTTTGATCTCACGCTCGCGCTCTACCACCAGCCGGACCGCCACGGACTGCACGCGCCCGGCCGATAAACGGCCGCGCACCTTGCGCCACAGCAGCGGACTCAGCTTATACCCAACCAAACGATCCAAAATGCGTCGCGCCTGCTGGGCATTCACCCGATCCATATCAATCGCGCGCGGCTCTTCAAACGCTTTCAGAATAGCCGTCTTCGTAATCTCCTGAAAAACAACCCGCTGCGTAATAGCTGGATCCATTTCGGCCGATTCCAAAACATGCCAGGCAATTGCTTCACCTTCACGATCGGGATCAGTCGCCAGATAGATTTCCTTTGCTTTGGCAGCAGCGGCTTTCAGCTCTTTAACCACGTCCCGCTTGTCGTTCGTCACGCGGTATTCAGGTTCAAAATTATTATCAACGTCCACACTCAAGCGAGATTTCAGTAAATCCCGCACGTGGCCAACGCTTGATTTGACGCTATACCCTTTGCCCAAATAACGGCCAATCGTTTTTGCTTTGGCTGGCGATTCCACAATGACCAACTTACCGGAACGACGCGTCTTGGTCTGCTTCTTGGCAGACTTTTTCTTAGTCGAACTTTTCTTCGTCCCTTTTTTCTTGGCTTTTCGGGTAACTTTGATCTCTGGCTTGGGCAGGTTTTCGTGGGCTGGGGTACGCCCTGCCTTATAAATAGTGCCCCCACAATTCACGCAGGTTCCCCGTGTTCCAGGGGATCCATTTGCGGCCCATTCAGCCTTGGGCTCCAATATCTCATGCTTTTCACGGCACTTAAAACAGTATCCAATCACTTTTTCTTCGTCACTCATAAAAATTTTTCTTCATAAAGCACAAAACGTAAAACGTAGTCAGGTGTACGTTTTACGTTTTCTGCTCAGGCAAAACGAGCTTCACCATTTTCCAGATCAGATCGCCAGAATAGGTGAAACCAATCTGTTCAACTATAAGATTCTAAATCGGTGCCTTCCAGACCATCCACCATTTTCTTTACCAATGGAATATTATCTTTGTGTACAACCAGAATGGCATCTTCCGTGTTTACCACAATCATCCCTTCAAGGCCAATAACGGTTACCAACTTGTCAGATTCGTAGTTATAAACCAGACAATCTCGGGACTGCTGGGTTACGACCGTTCCCTTGGTTACATTGGCCGTTAAATCTGGGTTGATGGCCTCTTTTAGGGCGTACAAGGTTCCTGGATCGCTCCAGCCCATCTCGCCATGAAGCACCAGAGCATCGGCCGGATCAACGAAATGCAAAATCGCATCATCAAAACTTAGTACGTCCAAATTGGGATAGACGCGGTGCAAAACGTCCTGGTATTCTGACTTCCCAATTGCCTGTTCGATTTCGGTGAGTCCAGCCCACATTTTGGGTTGATTTTGCTCGTACTGTTGGCGCACAAAGCCGATTGTGGTAACGAAGTAGCCAGTATTCCACACATGTGTATTTTCGGCAAACATCTGTTGGCACTCGGCCAGCGGCGGCCGATAGGAGAGTGAATTAAAGCCGTAGTAGGGACGGCCGTTTATCGAGCCTTGCGCATCCCCCAAACCAATCCAACCGAGCTGGTCGTTGGCAAAACGGGGTGTCTCGCCAATGAAAAGGATTTTCGCCTTGTGCCCTGCAATCAGCTTTTCCGCGCCATCCAAAACCCGCTGAAACACGTCCACCTGATCCATGTAGTTGTCGCCCCACAGGATGGCAACCGGCTCTTCTGCCAGGGCATCTTGCGGAGTGGCGTGGGCAAGATGGGCCAGCGCCAACCCCACAGCAGCGGCCAGGTCGCGCCGGGTTGGCTCACCAATCACATTGTTGGCGGGCAGCTCGGGCAACTGTTCTCGAATAATGTCAACATATAATTCATTGGTGGAGATAAAGATATTTTCAGCGCCGTACGCGTCGGCAACCCGATCGACGGCCAGGCGCAGCGTCGATTTTTCGCCGATAATTGGCTCAAACTGCTTCGGGGACTTTTTACGGCTGATGGGCCAAAGTCGTCGTCCGGACCCGCCCGCAAATATAATGATTTTCATGATGAATCCTCACTTTCTGGTGGTGCCTCACCGGGTGAGACAGTGTAGATGGGGCCATCCTCGCGGAGCAACACATAGTTCATACCGCCGACCTGCTGCACCATCCCTTTGAGTTCCATGAGTGTCAATGTGCTGCTCACCTGAGCACTGGGCAAGCCAGTCGAACGGCTGAGTTCATCGATATGCACCGGCTGGGCCGAGAGTTGGGTGTAGAGGGCCACTTCTTCGGCCGTTTCCGGGAGCGTCAGCTGTACGGCCGTTCGCTCCGCCACCATGTGCAAATTAAGCTCTTCCAACACATCTTCAATCTTGGTAACTAATTTTGCCCCTTCCTGAATCAGCCTGTTCGGCCCCTGACTCACCGGGCTATTAATGTTGCCCGGCACCGCAAACACTTCACGGTTTTGTTCCAGCGCAAAATTGGTGGTAATTAAAGCACCGCTGCGCACACCTGCTTCAATAATAATTACGCCCAGGGACAGCCCGCTGATGATTCGGTTTCGAGGCGGGAAATTTTTGGCCTCGGGTTGAACCCCCAGACCATACTCGCTGATAATAGCCCCATGTCCTTGCGTAATTTCTTGCGCTAGCGTCCGATTTTCTGATGGATAGATGCAATCCAACCCGGAACCCAACACGGCGAGCGTACGGCCGCCCAGTTCAACGGCCGTTTTGTGTGCAATTGCATCAATCCCCCGCGCCAGCCCGCTCACCACCGTAATATTGTTTTGCACCAACCCCGCAACCAAATCGCGCGTTATCTGACGGCCGTAGCTGGTTAAGCGCCGCGTCCCTACCACAGCGACAGCCCACTGATCGCGCTCAAGCAGCTCACCCTGGAAGTACAAAAGGGGCGGCGGGCCAGGAATTTCACGCAAATAGCTCGGGTAGCTAGCCATGTCCCAGGTAAGCAATGAAGCTTTTGCCCTTTCTACGTCGGCCATTGCCGCGTCTAAATCCACGGCCTGGCGCGTCTTCAGAAATGTTTTTATGGCACGTTTGTCCAAGCCAATCTTTTGCAGCTCCATCTCATTTGCCTGCCAGGCATTGGCCAACGAACCATAATAATCCAACAGGGCCTGCACTTTGGCAGGTCCAATCCCTTTTACCAAATTAAAGCCAAGCCAGTATTTAAGATCAGACATGGGCAACGCCTTTTCCAGATGAATGCATATTTGAGAGAAACAAAACGATGGGCAATGAGTCGCAAATCAGGTGGTCACTGCTTGCAGACTATAGCCCAGGTAGCAGTTTAACGGTCATACGGCCGTTTTCAAAATCAATCTCTTGCACAACCTCAGCAATATCGGGCAGCAGCCGTTCGCCAAGCGCCCCCTGCACCACAAACACATTGTTGGCGCCCGTTTCAATGACGCGAGTCAGCGTGCCCAACAATTCATCGCTATCGGTTACAACCGTCAGCCCTTCCAGTTGAAACAGATAATATTCCCCTTCGGCCAGCGGCAGCGCCTCATCTTCCGGCACCATCAGCCATTCCCCACGCAGGGTATCTGCCGCATTTCGGTCATTAACGGCCGTCAACTTTAGCAGCACCATACCCTGATGCACGCGCGCCTTCTCCACCGCCATCAGCCGAGGTGACAACTCGCCGACGTACACCTGTTCCAGCCAGTTGAACCGATCCGGTTCATCCGTGTGGGGCTTCACGCGTACCTCGCCGCGTATTCCATGCGGCTTTGTAATCTGACCGATCACAATAAACTCTAAATTGGCGTCTGTCTCTGAAGAAGCTTGCCTTCTACTCATATTTTCTCATACCTGAATGCGCGTGAGCCGCACCTGCAATAACGACAAAAACCTCGCCAGAGCGAGGTTATTTCATTTGTCGTGTTCAATTTCTAGAAAAACGCACCACTTGCTCTAACACAAATTGGTTGCCTGCGTGCGTCTGCCCAGGGCAACAGCTGGCATTATTCCCCATCTTCTTGGGAACTAGCGATTACCAGTTTCGACGAGTTCGACAGAAACGCGCTTGCCCTGTTTCGCAGCCGCAACCTGTGCCAACGTGCGAATCGCATTGATTACCCGCCCGCTTTTGCCAATGACACGTCCCATATCCGGGCCCGCAACCGTCAGCTCCAACACAGTTTCGGTTGATTCATCAATCTCTTCTACCGAAACCTCATCTGGCGACTCAACCAAAGATTTTACGACATACTCAACGAGGTCTTTCATCAATGCCTCAATTACTCGTTTTCTTCTTCGTCGGCGTCGGCTTCTTCGTCGGTGTCGGCTTCTTCGTCCGTGTTTGCCTCTTCGTCAGATTCAGTTGCATCGTCACTGTCAGCTTCTTCGCCATTTTCATCATCCGAATCAGAAACCAGATCTTCTACGGCTTCTACAACGGTCTCGACGGCATCCTCAACCTTTTCCGCAACATCGGCAGCAACTTCCTGAACAGCCTCTACCACTTTTTCGACAACCGTTTCCTCTTCAACGACTTCTTCTTCCTCAGCAACGGCTTCCACAGCTTCGGGGGCAGCAACAGCGACGCCGGAGACTTCAGCGGCCAACACGTCCAGCGATTCCCCGGCACGCATGCGGCCCAGGCGATCGAAGGTACCTTGCTTGTCCAGCAAGCGTCGTACGGCATCTGAAGGCTGTGCGCCAACGTTTAACCAATGCAAAGCCCGGTCTTCCTTGATAACAAACTGGGATGGCTCGGTTAACGGATTGTAATGACCAATCCGCTCCACAATACGGCCGTCTCGCTTTGAATTTACATCAGCTACAACCACACGGTAACTGGGTTGTCTTTTCTTGCCTCTACGGCTCAATCGAATTTTTAGCATCTATCACTATCTCCACTTACTTCAAGATTTATTTCGCAATTATAACTTTCATTTGCTTTAGAGATTGAGTCAATTTTGAAGATTAAACCCATCACAGCCAAGCAAATTATTACCTTAAACCAGGAACTGCCAATTCTACATCAATCAAAGCAATTTGGCGCATCCAAACCAGTTTTCAATTACTGATTGCCCCTTACTGACCCATTCGACCCAATAAATTGCTCAATCCACGTCCACGACCCTTGCCCAACTGCTTCATCATCTTGCGCATTTACTGAAACTGCTTCAACAACGAATTGACATCCTGCACCGTCGTGCCAGATCCGGCTGCAATGCGCCGCTTGCGGTTGGCCTTGATAATCTTAGGGTTTTGTCGCTCTTGCCGCGTCATCGATTGGATAATCGCCTCAATCCGCTTCATATCCTTCTCAGCGTTGCTCATATCCACATCTTTGGTCATCTTGTTCATGCCCGGAATCATCTCCAGCAGCTGCCCAATCGGACCCAGACGTTTAATTTGCTGCATCTGACTCAAGAAGTCTTCCAGCGTAAAGTCACCTTTAAGCATGCGCTTGCCGGTTTTTTCCGCCTCTTCCTGATCCATCTCTTCCTGTGCCCGCTCAATGAGGGTCAGCACATCGCCCATGCCCAAAATGCGGCTGGAGAGCCGGTCGGGGTGGAACTCCTCGATGGCATTCAGTTTTTCACCAGTGCCTAAAAATTTGATCGGCACCCCGGTGACTTCACGCATGGAAATGGCCGCGCCACCACGGGCATCACCATCAATTTTGGTCATGATCAGCCCGGTAATCGCCACCGCTTCATTAAAGTCTGTCGCCACGCGCACCGCTTCCTGCCCAGTCATGGCATCGGCAACCAGCAAGGTTTCTACCGGGTTCACCTTTTCTTTGATCGCTTTGATCTCGTCCATCATCATGGTATCGATGTTCAAGCGACCGGCCGTATCCAAAATGACGGTTGTGGCACCGGTAGCCACTGCTTTTTTCACACCGTTGGCACAAACCTCTACCGGATTGCCGTCGGGACCTTCATCATAAACAGGAATGTCCAGTTGGCGACCCAGCGTTTGCAGCTGGTCAATCGCCGCCGGGCGATACACGTCGGCACCAACAAGCAACGGCCGTCTGCCCTGCTTGCGCAAATGGAGAGCCAGCTTGCCCGCCATCGTGGTTTTACCAGCACCTTGTAACCCCACCAGCATGATCACCGCCGGGGATTGAAGACCCAAATTGAGACGACCCGGTTCACCCAGGGTGGTAACCAACTCGTCCTGCACAATCTTAACCACCTGCTGGCCAGGCGACAGGCTACGCATCACTTCCTGGCCCACGGCACGTTCCCGCACCCGAGCCACAAAGCTCTTCACAACCTTGAAGTTCACGTCTGCTTCCAGCAAAGCCAGGCGCACTTCACGCATCGCTTTGTCAACGTCTGCTTCGGTAAGTTTGCCCCGCCGCTGCAAGCCATCAAAAACAGATTGCAGGCGGCTGCCTAATGATTCAAACACAGTTCTTCCTAACGATTCAGCCACAGACGCAGGTGGATTTGCTCAACTACGATTTGTCAAACCCAGAAATCCGTGGCTCAAGCCTTGTAAAGACAAAAATAAACGGGTCAATAATGGTATTAACCCGTTATACGATACTTTCTATTGGTTAAAGTTGCTGCTGATGGCTGCAAACTCGTCATGTCGCTTTGCAGACGGGCAATTCTAGCCCAGGCAGGAGGTTGCGTCAAGATTTATGCGTTCGTTTATAATATCCTCTATGAAATCTAAACCAGACCCGAATACGACAACCAGCCTCCTGCGCGGTTTTGGTGGCTTTTTGTTGGCGCTGAGCCTCATTTTTGGGGTGGCTTGGCTGTTCAATCGGCTAGATGCCAATGCCTTTGACGCTGGCTATCAGGTAGAAGGCACGGTGGTGCAAATTTGGGAAGGCGATCCGCCGATTGTCGTGATTGAGTTTGCGGATAGAAACGGCCGTTCCCAAAGTTGGAATCTTGAAGGCATGACGCAATCCCAACGCAACCAACTGCAAATTGATGATCCCGTGGTTGCTCTGCAAATGCGGGACTCACCTTCGCGGGTGATGCTGCTGGAACAAGTTGAGAACAGGCCCAGTGACCGGAACGGCGTGATCATTGTGGGCTTGTTTTTGTTACCGGGGTTGTTCTTGATGAGGCAGAAACGGCCCTATGGCAGCCCAACCAACCAAAGTCGCATGATTGGTCAACAAAATCATCTAGCGGCAGGCAGCATGTTTCTGTTAGTCGGGCTGGTGATGCTTATGGGGTTTGTGGCAATGCTGCTAGAAACAGAAATGCACCTCATTGCTCGGCTGCTGTTTGGCGGCTTTTGCTTGCTCATCGGGGGCGGGATGACAATGGGGGCGTTGGGGCAACTGTGGCAAGCGTTTCGGCTACGGGGCAATCGCAATAGCGAAACAGATTGAAATCTACTGCTAATTGAGAAGTCTGGTCAAAACAGTCCAAAAAACAGCCATTTAATATATTCCAGCCTGTTGCTCAATCTGAAACTTATGTGTGCTCATTGCGTAGAGGTGGGCAACTTGGAAAAGGAGAGTAACCGAATGAATCACTCAAATTCACTATTAGCTGATCATTTTGCCATTTTAGGTGAGAAACAAACCTATCTCAACTTAATTTACCTGCTGCTGGCTTTCCCTTTAGGCATCGCCTACTTCGTTATTTCCGTTACAGGACTTAGCGTAGGCGTGGGTCTACTCATCGTTTGGGTAGGGTTGCTGGTGCTGCTGGCGCTGTTTGCGGGCTGGTGGGGTCTGGCTGCGCTGGAGCGGCTACTTGCCATTCATCTATTGGGCGAGGAGATTGCCCCAATGGTAAACCCCATCATGACGAAAGGCAGCCTATGGGAACGCACCAAAGCTCACTTCGCTAATTCCGTTACCTGGAAAAGCGCCCTTTATCTGATGCTCAAATTCCCCCTAGGCATTGCTTCATTTGTAGCGACAGTAACGGCCGTTTCCGTCTGTACCGCCCTAATTTTTGCCCCCTTTGTTTACCAAAGTGGCGATATTTCCTTCTTCGCCTGGCGAATTGATACTTTTTTTGAAGCCTTGCTGGCCACGGGACTTGGCTTATGGATCACGCCCTTTGTCTTCCAATTGCTCAACAAAGCTGCTGAACTATCGGGGCAATTTGTCCGCTTCATGTTGAGCAATGGTGATTTCGAGATTAAGGAAAAAAGCCCGGAAGACCTGATCAAGGTTGCTATCTAAGTTGACGATTCTCAGATTGGTTCAATCTTGAAGATTGAACCAATCTCTTTTTACCCCAAAATCTCCTTCACACGTCCCACGGCACCACTTTGTAAGCGCACCTTGATGCCGTGCGGGTGGGTCGACGATTTTGTCAGGATGGCCTGAACCACCCCCTCGGTTAATTTGCCACTTCGCTGATCCTGCTTCAGCACAATCGCGACGCGTAGCCCAAGCTTAATATCCGCCCGCTTTGTTCCATCCATAGGTTGTCTCCCCTCTGTAACCTTTAGCACATTCTACCATCTAAAAAAGCAAGGTACACATCAAACAGAAAGGGGTCTGGGGCATGAACAAGTTTAGACGACGCACTTATCAGGGATTTGGAGAGATGCTGACCGACGTTGCCTGGCCACTACGCCACCGCGCCCGGCTGCGTCAGGCGATGGGTGCGGGCTTGGTGTCGCCACAGTTTCGGGAGCGGCTAATGATGGTCGTTACGGCCGTTAATGAATGTCGCTACTGTGCCGCATACCACACCCGGGAAAGCTTGCGCGTTGGCCTGGAAACAAGTGAGATCCGCGCCATGCTGTCAGGCGACTTAGCCACTGCACCAGAAGAGGAGCTACCTGCCCTGCTCTATGCCCAACATTATGCCGAAACAAACGGCCGTCCGGACGCAATTGCCCGCCACTCCCTTCAAACCACCTACGGCCAATCCCGCGCCGAAGCTATCGAAACCGTCCTGCGCCTCATCCGCACGGGCAATTTACTGGGGAATAGCACAGATTGGTTGTTGTTTAAGGTGTCATACGGCCGTTGGGGAGGCTAGCTTTCTACCCTCCTAAAACTATAATGCACCTACTCAAAGAGTGGGCCAATATTGATAATCGACCCACTCTTAAACACAGCTTAATTCAGATTCTCAAAAATACCTGCAGCCCCCATGCCACCGCCAATGCACATCGTCACCAGGCCAAATTGGTTGCCGCGTCGCTTCATCTCATTGATGATTTGCACCGTCAGCTTGGCTCCGGTGCAGCCCAGCGGATGCCCCAAGGCAATCGCGCCACCGTTGACGTTGGTGATCTCTTCGTTTAGCCCAAGCTCGCGAATAACCGCCACCGCTTGAGCAGCGAACGCCTCGTTCAGCTCGATGAGATCGATATCGCTCAGGCTCATGCCTGTACGCTTGAGCAAGCGCGGTACGGCCGAAATCGGCCCTACGCCCATAATTTCGGGACGCACCCCACCCACATTGAAGCCAACAAACTTCACCAGCGGGATGAGCCCCAACGCTTCGGCTTTGCTTCGCTCCATCACCAAAACGGCCGCAGCGCCATCGCTCAGCGGCGAAGAGTTGCCCGCTGTAACCGTACCGCCCTGCTTAAATACCGGGCGCAGCCTGGCCAATCCTTCCAGGCTCGTATCTGGCCGAATGTGTTCATCCCGGTCAAACGTAAAGGTACTTCGTGCTGGACCATTTTCGCCAGCGGTCACCTCTTCAATCTCAATGGGCAAAATTTCGCCCTTGAACCGCTCATTTTCATAGGCAGCCACAGCGCGCTGATGGCTGCGCACGGCAAACTCATCCTGCGCCTGGCGGCTGACCTCAAATTCGTCAGCCACCTGTTCGGCGGTGAGGCCCATGCCCATATACACTTCCGGTGCGTGCTCCACCATGTGTGGGTTGGGATTTACCCGAAACCCCGTCATTGGCACTAGGCTCATCGTCTCGGCACCGCCAGCGATGATGGCATCGGCCCCATTGGCGATGATCCGCTCTGCGGCCATGGCGATGGTTTGCAAACCGCTGGAGCAAAAGCGATTGACGGTCATTCCCGGGACTTCGACCGGCAGCCCAGCGCGCAAGGCAATGGTGCGGGCAAAGTTCAGCCCCTGTGCCCCTTCCGGCATGGCACAGCCCATAATCAGATCATCAATTTCGCGCGGGTCTAGCCCTTCTGCCTGGCGCATCACCTCGGCCACGACAGCCGCCGCCATTTCATCGGAGCGCCAGTTGCGCGTCGTGCCTCGTTTTGACTTACCTACGGCCGTTCGGCTGGCCGCTACAATGACTGCTTCTCGTGTCATAATTTGTCTCCTTTCAGGAGTAATTGGCAATTGGTAATTGGGTAATTTGTAATTAGCACTTACCCAATTACTTCATTACTTAATTACTAGTTGCGTAGTGGTTTTCCAGTCGTCAGCATATGCGTCATGCGTTCGCGCGTTTTTTCCTCACCCAGTAGCGAGAGGAACGCTTCTCGCTCTAAATCGAGGATGTACCATGGGTCCACCCATGTGCCGGCGCTGAGGTCACCGCCAGTAAGCACGTGGGCCAGCTTGTTGCTGATAACCTGATCGTGTTCGCTGGCATAATTGCCCCAGACGAATCCCTGCACGCCCAGCTTCAGGGCAAAAAGCGCGTCCCGCCCAGCGGCATATATTTTCTCGACTTCTGGCGGCTGTGCGCCAAGGGCTGCCAGCTGCAATGCGCGCGCTTTGGCTTGCGCCAGTCGGTGATCGGCATTCATCACAATCATGTCGCTGTCACGCAGGTAGCCCATTTCCTTGTTCTGCCAGGCAGATTCACCCACGATGGCTCTAGCCACCTGAATAAACACATCTTGCAGCACAGGCAGCACGTCTGCATTATCACTCTTCATGACGGGGTTGATCTTGCGACGTAAAAGCTCTTTGCAGCCGCCACCTGCTGGAATCAAGCCCACACCAACTTCTACCAGACCCATGTAGGTCTCGTGAGCGGCGACTGTTTCCCAGCCAGCAATAGCCATCTCGACACCGCCACCGAGGGCCATGCCTTGAACGGCCGTTACCACCGGTTTCGGCGCGTGCTGCAATTTAAACGTCAGCGATTGCAGGCCGTGAATCATCTTGTTCAAATCGTCCCACATG
>CBDUOF010000124.1:0-13818 GCA_965368765.1 uncultured Anaerolineae bacterium
GGCCGTAGCCAGCCTGCTGGGCGCCGGCATTGGTCTGGTACTGGAACGAACCCGGATTCGCTTTTTAGTCGCTGGCCCCATTTGGCAGCGAGCCGTCCGCTACGTGTTGGGGCTGGTTGTTGCCGGAGTCATTTGGGCCGGTCTAGGCCAGCTTTTCCCCGACGAGCCGCTGTGGCTGGCGCTGCCGCTTCGTCTGCTGCGTTACACACTGCTGACACTGTGGGTGACCTATTATGCCCCCTGGCTGTTTGTAAAGCTCAAGCTGGCCCAGGCCAAACCGGACACCGGTATTGACCTGACGATGTAGCCCAACCAGTTAGGGTTTGCCAATCAGCGGCAAATAGGTCGGCAGCCCATTGGCAATCACCGTGGCTGAAAGCGTGTTTTGCTTCCCTACACCATCGTCCAGAACGGCCGTAAATGCAATCGGCGTTGGCGCAATTATCCCCGCGTTTACCGTCACCTCGTACTGGATTGTGACCGGCACACTTGCTGGCACCGCCCCTGACCAGCTAACTTCTCCTGCAACATAGGCGGGCGTGCCGTTGCTGGCTGTTAATCCTCCCGTATACGCTACCTGAGCCGGGAGGGGGCTAGTTAACGAGGCGCCTGGCAGCAAGGGCCCTGGGTTATTGAGCGTGATTTTTACCGTTACTGTCTCACCTGCGCTGGGGATGTTGGGAACGGCCGTCATTCCTGAACCGTCCAGCGAACCCAGCAAAAATGAACCAGTCCGCTTAGTATTACCCCGCCCCGTGCCCCATAAAATGCGGGCATTGGCAGAGCCGGGCAAGTCATAAGCCACAATGCCGGAATGTGCTGTATTCAATACCAGTTCCAAATCTGCATCAGCATCGATATTGGCTAAAGTGGGTGCAGCCATCGCACCATTCCAGGTTGGGCTGCCAAACGGGGCAGGCAGGTCAATTTCATAAAGCATCGTGCCCTGATAGTTCAGAACATGCAGCTTGCCAACATAGTTGTTCCCTTTTTGCGGCCAGGAGGTAAAAATCACTTCAGCAAAGCCATCATTGTCCAGATCGGCCACAACCGGTTCGGAAGCAAAGCGGATACCGGGGCCCGTGTTGCTCACGTTGTAGGGCCAGTTGTGATGCTCCGTTTTATCTAACCAGAAAGCGTGTAAACGGCCGTCGTACGACGCAAACAGAATCTCTTTTTCACCATCCCCATCCAAATCAGCCACCACCGGGTTAGGCATGGCACTTTCAATGACGCTGTAATCCTCACTCAGCGGTGCGCCCGTGTCGAGCGGCACCGTTTCCCAGCTATAACCATCTTCATTAAATCGGCTGCGATCGGCGTTAAAAATGTAGACGCCGATGTAGCGGCTGGGCGGGTAGCCCGCATTGCAATCGTACACGTTGCCGGTCACGACCACTTCCACCACGCCGTCGCCGTTCACGTCGGCAATGACGGCGGGTCCGTCGGCAAAGTTGGTGCGGTAGCTTTCCGTGCGCGTGCCGTCGCAGGCGCCCCAGCCACGCAGTTCGGGCACGAGGCTTTCCCAAATACCCACCTTGCCCCAGCCCACCCCGCCGTAGATGGCGCTGGCGGCAATCTGCCCCCCGTCGACCTCATAGGCGTTGATGTAATGCACGTCAGAAGGGATGACCAGTTCACCCTGACCGTCGTTGTCCAGGTCACCTAAAGCGGCGTTGTCGTTATAGACGCCCCAACCGTAGCCACTGTCATTGCTAAGCTGCGGCCAGCCAGCCCGCAGCGAACCAGTGTGTTCATACACATAGGCGTTTACCTCATTGCCCGTAGCAGTAACCACCAGCTCATCCGTACCGTCGGCATCCAAATCAAAAACAGACAGGCCGCGCAGTTCGTTACTTTCTGGCTGGCGCGTCCACACTAGGTTTCCCGCATGATCGTACACGGTCAAATTACCGCCGCCCTGCGCCACGGCAACCTCTAAATCATTGTCATTGTCGATATCAGTTACAACGACGCCAGGCCAGGTACGATTCGCTTGGGAGCCAGCGGTCCACTGCACGCTACCATCCTCTCCATTTAGGGCAAAGACCGTGTAGGGGGAAGCAATCACTTCGGGCTTGCCGTCGTTGTCCAAATCCGCCACGGCGGGGGATGAGTACCAGCCAGTTTCACACCAGGAATTGTAGCAACCGCCCAGCTGCCACTTGAGCACGGGCGATGAGATGCCACCTGCCTGTACGGCCGTATCCCGCCAGCCTACGACTCCGACAACCATACAGTAGAAGAGTACAACCAAAAATAGACGTTGCGCTTTCATGCAAGAACCCTCGCCTTTAGTAGGCTAATATGCAACCGCCACCGGCACCTGGGCTGCCTTCACACCTAGTTTCGCCAGCGCAGCTTTGCCTCGCACAGTCATATCAGACGTAAATTTGAACTGGTCCCGGCCATCGATGGGATATGCTTTGAGACGATAATGGGTACTCCAGGGTTTCTCCAGCACAATGACAGAGATGGGTCGATCCAACTGCAGGTAGGGGCTGGTAAGGGCAACCTGACGCAGCTTTTGGCGCACAATTTCAGCATCATGATCGGGCTGCAGGTAAAAGTCTGCGACGCATTGATGCTCTCGCTGACCGCTGTTGTCATTAAAAATGATGTTGTCCCACATCAGCTTGTGCGGAATCAACACAACCGTATCGTCCGGGGTAACTAGCTGCAGGGAGCGAAAGCCGAGGGCAATGACTTCACCATAGGCTTCTCCAATTCGCACCCAGTCGCCAATGCGATACGGCCGTTCATACACTGCAACTATTCCAGCAATCAAGCTGCTCACATAATCCTGGAAAGCAAAGCCAATGGCAATCGCCACCGCCCCTGAAATCGCCAATACATTTTCCGGCGTTGGATCAATAATGAGCGGCACAATCCGCACTAAAGCCAGCAATACCACGGCAAGCTGCATGACCGGCAGCAGCGGCAGCACATAAAGCCGAAAACGACTTGGAATTTGCTCCGCCAGCCAGGGAAGAAACCACTGCAAAGCGCGCAAGAGCAGCCAGAACATAGCCAATATTACCAATATGCGTACCACATTGATAAAGGTTAGATGTGAGATAATTTCTGATGGGTCAAACATCATTGTGACCTCCATTTAGTGACGTTCTCATCATATGCACGGGTTTTGTGTGTCTTTCGTAGTGCGTTGGGTCATTGAATGGACTGACCCAACGCAATGCGAAAGACGGCCAATTAAAAGTCGTCAACCAGATAGCCTTCGTTGGTTAGAAAACCGCGCACCGTGGGATAAGCCATTAGCGACACTTGCCACGTCTCCTCAAGTTTTTCTAGCAGGTTGGCACGCCAAAACATTTGCAAAATGCGGCGCACCTCGTTATGCGAAAGAGGGGTTAAATCGGCAATAAGGGCGGCAGATGCGCCGCCGTGTAACAATATTGTGTGCAACACCAACGATTCGTTCGTCCCTAAACCACTGGGCATGGTTGGTAACTGCAAACGAGACCACGGCTGAACCCAGACGGTGTATCGTTTATCGTTATCAAGCTGTGTCTCGGCCCTAAGGCTCTCCGTCTTTCCGTCCACAGAGATCTCCAAGCTTTGCCGCAAATGACCCCGGGCGAGCCGCGTCCATGGGCGGCCAGCTGGCGAAAGAAGTGATGCACAGAGACCCAATCGCCATATCGCTCTACCTGACCTGGCGTGCGATAGTGAGCCACTGCTTCGCTATAAGTTTCGGCCAGCGGGAAAATTAGTTTGCCATCTTCCACCTGCCTGAAAAGGAAACGGCCGTTGTGAATTCGGTTTGCTAAAAAGGGCAGCCAGAATTGCAGCTTCGCCCCATCAAAAGGAGCCAGCGTAAGCGGCGTAGGCACCATTACATCAATTTGCAGCGTCTTCTTTAGGTAAGCCCAGGCCCAGCTGTCACAAGCTATCAGGCAGCGCCGACTGGTGGTTTGCAGCCAATCCAGCAAGCGGCTCAGCAACTCTAGCCCTTCTTGATGGCGTAAAAAACATTTGCCCAGTTGGGGAATGACCAGCGGCATCAATTTGGGGCGTGTTACCTGGTCCAGCCAGGCATCACCACCTGCTAAAATTTGCCGATCGCTGGGTGCCCCCATAAGCTGCCAGCCATTTTGCTTCGCTAGCGCCACCAGCACTTGCTCGACACCACTGCCAGGCGGTCCTACCAGAACCTGTACCGACTGCTCCGGCTCTTTAGAAAGCTGCCAGCCCTGCAAAGATGACGTCAACGCTGTTAATACCTGGTCAGAATCCGGAGCTGGCGCGGCACGATTGAGCAAGTATGGAGGCATGGAAAAAAATTGTTGCCGCCGAAATAAACGGGGCTGAAGGTTGGATAGCCAGGTGCGGTAGTTGTGTCTTACCGCTTCATGCACTGGGGCCGCAGGACGGCTAAACTCATTAATCGGTATATATTCCCAAAGTGGTTTGTATAATTGTTTTTGCAAATTCTTCCTGCTCCTGCTTTGCTTACGTCTGTCCAACTGACAACACGAAACAAAACCTTTGCGGCGTTGAGTGATTAAGATCGTTGCGTGAATGTGGGTATGCCTACCCGATGATTGGGTTAGGCAGGGCGCACAGGTGCTGTGCCGCCATAATCAGCGGCACTTAGGAGTGCAATTGTGAAGAAGCAAGCAAGAAGCAAAAGTACTATACACCTGACAGGTAGGCGGGTGAATAGGACAAAAGGCACAGATGCCCCTGGATCGCAGACCTCTTTTTGAGAAATTATGCGCTCAGCAGGCGGCTTGTGCCTTATTGTCTGTTGTTATTACCAAGGTTCACTTACTGATCGATGGAGATAGGCATGGGCGTAAAGCCAGCCCCCATCGCCTCGTGGCTGACGCCGATTGTGAGAAATGCTTCAGGATCGGCCTTGGCAACTACTTGTTTCATTTGAGCCACTTGCGGCCGTGTGACGGTACACAGAACCAAGTAATGCGTCTGCCCGGTAAAGCCACCCTTTACTTCCCAATAGCTTACGCCACGGTGCAAATGTATCATCAGCTGATCAATCACCGCCTGGGGCTTATTGGTAATAATCGTGGCAGTGCGGGTACTGCTGGGCCCTTCCAAAGTGTAATCGGAGGCCAACCCGTTAAGAAATAACATCAAAAATCCATAAAGGGCAATATTCCAACCAAAGACCAGCCCAGCGGCCAAGATGGTGAGTCCATCGGTGTAAAAATAGACCTGGCTCAAAGGCTGGCCTGTCTTATTTTGAATGATACGGCCGATGATACCAGTGCCCCCCATCGTGCCGCCCGAACGATAAATGAGCCCGCCACCAATGCCGCCAACAATGCCACCATAAATCGTCGTGAGCAATAAATCATCGGTAAGCGGAAATTGACTCAGCCACTGAGGCATGTACGCCAGGAAAAAATCTGTCGCAATCGAAAATATGGTCGCGGCCACCAACGTGCGCAGCAAGAAAGACCAGCGACCCAGATAGAAGAAACCTACGACCAGGAGTGGCAAATTCAGCAGCCAAAACAGCAGCCCCACTGGCCAGCCAATATAGTGATTCACGATAATGCTGATTCCAGAAATACCGCCAGCGGCAATATTGTAGGGAACCTGAAACATAGCATAGCCAAAGGCCGCCAAACCCGCTCCAACAAGCATTAAGATGTTGAGGCGCGCTTCATACCAAAATTTTGTCCAGGAAAACGGCCGTTTCCGCCATTGAATAAGTGCTCGTTTAAACGTTACCTGCTTAATCATTTGAAACATCCTCTTAATATCAGGTGTAGGTGAAAACGGAAAATTCTTTGAATTAAAGAATAGTGATCCTTCCGTTTTTCCTGAGTAAACCACAATGAAATGGCGATTTTTACGTCAAAAGACTCTTTGTGGTTTACCTACTGGTCAATGTCAGTGCCACCTGCCAGAAAAAAAGCACCACCTTTCTTGCTGGAAAGATGGTGCCGTTCGAATTATAAATTTGGGGCTTGTGTAAAAGTCAAAGAGATATTTGAATTAGAACGACCGCAAATTGGCTCGACTTAATTACCAGTGCCTCTACGCTTCGCCATGCTAAGAAGTAGCGAAAGCCTGTGGGAAGGCGCCAGACATTTTATGCCAAGCTCGCCTTAATCATCCCATTCATCTTGATCATCATCACTGTAGTCAAAATCGTCATCGCCCGACTCGTCGCCGTCAAACTCGTGATCAAATGGGTCTTCGAAGGCCCAATCCAGCTTAATAGGTGAGTTGGAAATGACTTCTAACTCGTCACCACATTCATCACAAATGATAAACTCGCCCACCTGCACCTGATTCTGAAAGCGAATTCTGGCACCACAGCCGGGGCAAACACCCACTTCTATTTTTGCATGCGGATTTACGCTCATGATTTAACTACCTCCTAAATGGAAATGTAAAAGCTACCCGTCAGGTAAGAGAGGCTGCCGAAAAGACAATTATCAGTTGGGAGGCTGTCCGGAACGTACCGTTTAGACAAACGGCCGTCTGCCTAACGGTGCGCCTTCTTGTGCCGCTGCTTCAAGCTGGCAGAGTCAGATAATTCAATATCATCCTCATCGTCATCCCAGGCATCTTCTGCCAAACGCAAAACCACGGGCACTTTGCGTACAACCTCAAGCTGTGCAGTACAACGACGACACGTGATCAGCTGACCAATA
Source organism: uncultured Anaerolineae bacterium (assembly GCA_965368765.1). Classification (GTDB taxonomy): domain Bacteria; phylum Chloroflexota; class Anaerolineae; order Promineifilales; family Promineifilaceae; genus Leptofilum. The sequence continues at coordinate 6,654 of CBDUOF010000124.1, forward strand.
AACGGCATTTTCTTGAAACGAACATCTTCACCACAGTCGGGACATAATCCAATATTCTTGGATTGAGCCATATTCATGATACTTACACCCTCTTTCCTTTTCGGGATTGAACAATTTCCCTTCACTATAGGCCGCTGCTGTGCAAAAATAGGGGGAAAAGATGTGTCATTTGTGTGTAAAAACCAAAGTGGCCGTGTCAAATGTGTAAAACGGGGGGTTTTCAAACAGAGAAGCGGTATCCGATACCGGGGTGATTGTGAATGAAATGGGTTTGCTCTGGGTCCGGTTCAATTTTTCGGCGCAGGCGGCGCACCAGTCCGCGCACCAGCTCCCGATTTCCCTCGCCGTTGTACCCCCAAACGCGCTCGATGATCACGTCTAGCGGAATCACCTGATCGGCATTGCTCATGAGGACGTACAGCAGGCGAAACTCCAGCGGCGTCAGCTGCTGCGCAGGCTTTCCCAGCAGTGTCACAGTGCGCGTACCGGGGTCTAAACTGATATTGCGTGCCTGAATCGCGCTTAAAAAAGAGACGGGGACAGAGCCGGCGCGGCGCAAAAACATAGTGACATAACGGGCCAAAATTCGGGGAGAATACGGCCGTTCCAAAATCAAATCAACCCCCGCGTCAAGCAGCTCGCAGGTTTGGTCTTCCGGCATTGCGTCGTGCAGCAGCAGCAGCGGGGCCTGAGACATGGCACGAATGGCGCCAACATCGTCAGCAACGGCCGTATCACTTTTGGCCGAAAGCAAAATCAAATCTACCGGCTGCTTTAACAAAGAAGATGTCACCATCTTCACGGTAGCCGTACGGGCAACAGCCAGTCCTGCATGGCGCAGCACATAGCTTAAAAACTCTCGTTCTTCACCATTCTCCGAGATGACAATTGCTTGCATACCGCCACCATTTTTCGTGAAGATGGATCACGCGATCATTGGACCATTGAGCCACTGTCATCCAGCCGCTCAACGGCCCAATTACGGCTGTTAATTATGCGCAGGGGCTATAAACGTATGCCCGACCAATCCATCGTTCATCGAGAACAGGCCCGTCTGCCAGATCCGACGTATCGTAATGAAAGGCGCAATTGCAGCATGTTCGTTATCAGAAAGTTGACGTTGAGAATAATATCCGGCAAAAAATGCTTCCGATAAATCGGCCGAACTATTGTGAATTAAATTTGTGTTGAACAAAAACACAGCAATATCATAGGCTCGCCAGCCGTGGCCGCACAAATCAAAGTTGAAGAAAGTTGGCACATGATCGTCTGTGAAAAAGACACTACCGCTATGGAAATCACCGCCGATAGGCCCCCAACCGTCGGGCGTATGCTGCTCATTTGCCAGCAAGTCCAAGATCTGATCTTTGGCTTCTTCAGCCGAAATCATCAGGATTTCCAAATCGTCGGCGCGGTCCTCGTCCCAATAATGCTTAATGCGTTCAATGGGCTTATCAACCAAGAATTCCAGATTCATTGGCTGTCGCTCATATTTGCTCTCGTAGCTATTTGACGCCAAATGAATGCGTGCCATCTCTCGACCCATCACAAACAACTGCTCTTCATTTCTAATTGACATGGGACGACCAGGGGCCAGACTAAAAAGCGCGTAGTAACGCAGCCCCTCAGGGGCGTTCAAGCTGCCAAGCAGCGCGCCGTCGGCCCGAGGAATTGGGTACGAAACGGAAAGTCCCGCTTCATGCAAAAAGTGGAGCCAATCAACTTCATACAAGTAGTCAGATTCTTTACGCTCCAGGCGTGTGCCTAACTGGTAAACGCGCACCACATACTTTTCACCCTTACCCGCGGTAACCAAATAATGGTCATTATCTTGAGTGCGCAACATCTTGCTGAATAGCTGGCAACGCACTGGCCCTTCCAGAGAATATTCGGCCGCAATCAGTTCAGCCAGGGCATCGGCCGATACAAATGATCGGACTACACGAATTTGGTTCATTTATTGTTCTCCCATTTTTCAGTCATCGATGTTCTGTGCGGCACCATTCAGCCGTACGCAAAGCCGTCGCTGTACAACAGTGATTTACAGAACACTATCTTGTCAGTATGCCTTCATATTTGGCAATAATGCCTAGCATCACTTCGTCCGCACCGGCTCCAATAGAGAGCAATCGGGCATCGCGAAAGTAACGGGCCATAGGGTATTCTTCAACATAGCCCATGCCGCCGTGGAACTGGAGGCAGGTATCGGCCACGTCCCGGGCAAGTCTACCTGCTTTAAGCTTGGCCATCGACACCTCTTTGGTCATGTCGCCGCCAGCGACCAGAACGCGAGTACAATGGTACGCCAACTGGCGTAAAGCTTCCACTTCTGTCAGCAATTCGCAAATTTTAAACTGAATCCACTGGTTTTCGATGAGCGGTTTGCCAAAAGTTTCGCGCTGACGGCAGTAGTCGATCGTAAGGCGCAGAATGCGATCCATCCCTGCGATGCCCATCACAACACCCGCAAGACGCTCTTTTTGGAACTGTTTCATTTGCAGCAAAAAGCCCTGCCCTTCCGGGCCTATGCGATGGCTTTGCGGGACACGCACGTTGTCGAAGGTGAGAATGGCAGTATCGCTGCTGTGGTTGCCCAACTTTTCCAATTTGCGGCTAACGCTGAAGCCGGGAATATCCGTTGGCACAATGATAAGTGACATTCCTTTAAACCCTGGCTGATCGCTGGTTCGGGCCAGCAGCGTCAGGTAATCGGCCTGGGTACCGCTGGTAATCCACATTTTGCTGCCGTTAATCAGGTAATCATCCCCATCTGCAACGGCCCGGGTCTGGATGGCGGCCACATCAGAACCGGCACCTGGTTCGCTAACGGCTATGGCAAATACGGCCGTTCCCATCACTGCCGGCTTGAGAAAAGTCTCCTTTTGCCAAGGGGTACCGAATTCCGCCAATGCCGGGGTAGCCATGTCCGTCTGCACGGCAATTGCCATCGGCACGCCAGCACACGCCGCGCGGCCTACCTCTTCCAACATCACAACCTGATACCAATAATCCAGCCCCATCCCCCCGTACGCTTCAGGATAGGTAATGCCTAACAGCCCGAGTTCCCCCATTTTTTTAAATAGATCGTGGGCCGGAAAGGTACGGCCGTTTTCCCATGCTTCTACATTGGGGTCAATTTCACGCTCAACAAAACGGCGAATTGTCTGCCGCAACATCTCATGTTCTTCGTTAAAATAAATAGAGGACATTCCGCTTCTCCTGAAAGTAGCATCAGCGTCGGCTTAACTGGGAGGATCTAAGCAGTGGTTGTGTTTCTATTGAGATGTTTCCACGCATTCAGGCATTTATATTGCGTTCGATAAAGGATTCTAGCAAGGTGGGTTCGTGGCCTAACAAGAAGCGCAGCACTTGCGGACTCCCGCTTAGCCCGCTTGTGGCATAGTAAGCAAACATGCTGGCGGTCATTTCAATGGCCTCCGCCGCCATGCCATTTGCCTGTGCCTGCGCTTGCCAAGCCGTAAGGGGAACCGTGCGAATTTCAACGGGACGGTGCAACAGTTGGCTAAAGATATCGGCAACGGCCGTTTGGCTTAACGGTGGCGTGCCAACCAGCTCATACGTGGCATAGTTGTGTCCTGGCTCGCTTAACAGTTTGGCAGCCACCTCGGCCACATCCTGCAAATCAACCAGACTGAGGCGCGTTTCGGCCGGGTAGGGTAGCGGTATAATGCCTTTATCTTTTATGGTCGGCAGGAAACTCAAGTAGTTCTGCATATAAACTGTAGGCTGAATGATGGTGTGAGCCAGACCGGAAGTGTGCAGGATATTTTCCACCTTCATTTTGTTCCAGTGGTGGGGCATTTCCCGCACCTGCGGATGCAGCACAGAATGATATACCACACGGCAGTTGCCCACGCTGCGAGCGGCGGCAGTCATTAGTTGACCAATGCGTACTTCTTGCGGATGCATGTTGGGGCCGATGTGGTAAATGGCGGAAACGGCCGTTGTAGCCAGGCGCCACACATCGGCATCCAGCAAATCGCCCACCACCACTTCGGCCGCACCTGCTCGGCGTACGGGCAAAATTTGTTCATCATCCTTCACAAAGGCACGCGCTTTGACCCCTCGCAGCTTTAAGGCAGCCAAGACCGCCAAACCTGTTTTCCCCGCAGCACCTGTGACTAAAATCATGGTGATTCTCCAAATAGATAACTGACTCGAAAAAATCCGTTTTCCAAACAAAACCGCTTTAGCCAGACTGCTCGCTTAGAAAGTTTGTTGCAGGTCAGTAGATGGCAGAAAGCGTTGCACCCCGATATTGTAGCCCATTCGCTAATAATCTGGCATACGATTTTGCAGGTTTGGGGCGGAAAATCTTATTCCCATTTCAATTCAGGCTGTTTGTGGTGGAGCTTCAAAGCATTTGCGGGCCAACCAGAGGTAAAAGCGGTGGGGAGATTGCCACGCAGCAGGCCGCGCCAGGGGATAAAGAGCAGCCAGACGGTGAGTGAAGCCATCACGCTGCCTAGTTCACCGATGGGCAGCTGAATGTACAGCGCCATGATGACCACGAATAAGCCGAGCTGCCAACGACGGTGCATGACCATCAGGCCCATGAGCGGCAGGAGCAAAATGCCGTCGTAGGCGCGCGTATAAGGGGTAATAATAAGAACGGCCGTTAACCAGCCTGCCCACCACGCCGGAGACATGCCTTTTTGCAGCCAGGCCCAGCGCCCCATCACCAAAACCACCAGCGAACGCACTAGCTGGGCCAACCACAGCGGCCAGCCCCACAGCGTCAGCTTCCACAGCGGGGCGGTAATCTCCTGCACTGCCGCCGCCTTGCTGATGAGCCAGGGCGGGGTGATGAGCAGCGTCAGCCCTAGCAGCAGTCCGCCAACAATCGTTAGGCCAATCAGCCGCCGGTCGCGCCGCCACAGCATTTCCAGCAGCCGCGGCGCGGCAATAAAAATACCCAACTGCGGCTTGATGCCGATCAATAAAAATGCCAGCACCAGCTTGATGGCTTGCCACCTATCCGGAAAAATCACAGATTTCGCAAATTTGCGCAGATTGCGCTCAGATTTTTCTTCTCCCTGTGTAGCTCCGTGCCCCCTCTGCGCCCCTCTGTGTTCCGCTTTTTCCGCCCTGCGATAAACCAAATTCAAGGCCCAAACAGTCCCCAACAGCACCAGCGGCGTCACCTGCCCAAACAACAGGGTGATGAGTGCCCAGGGAAGGAGGATGAGGAGTAACGGCCGTAATCCCGAAAAGCCCCACGGCTGCATTTGCAGCATTGCTGCGCCCGTTACCATCACTAAAAATAGCACCCAAACCGTGCGGGCAATTTCCTGCGGCAGCAGGCCAAAGGGCAGCAGGATGGGCAGCAGCCAGGCGGGGCTGAAGAAGTCGGGCGGGGCGCCCTGGTCGGTTTCGATGTATTCGGCCGTGTATGGATTTTCACCCGCCAGCGTGTAGCGTGCCGCTGGATAGAAGGTTTGGTCAAAGTCGCGCAGGCGGGGCATTTGTGGGGCAACGAGGATGACGGCGGCAATGAGTACCACGATTGCCAGGAGCAGGATGAGGAAGGTTTGGAAGGGGGAACGGCCATTTGCAACCATCAATCTAGCGCAAGGATACGCCGAAACAGCTCACGAACCGCTTGTAAATCTGTATGGGAAAGCGCCCCTAGTTGGCGACGCACTAGCGATGCTTCAAACGAGGCCAGAATAGGTTTAACTGCGCTGACCTTGAGCAAGCCAGCCGACTGCCACTCCGAAACCAAAACTTCGTCGGTTTTGCGCGTAATTTTACTGGTGATAGGTGCCAGAATGAGGTCAGGATGACTGAGATTGTATGACTCGCTGCTTAAAACGACGGCCGGACGTTGTTTTGCGGTTGTTTGATCGGTAAACGGGAAAGGCACAAGCAGGATGTCGCCTGGCTCATAGGCTGTCATAGATGGCGTCCTCGTCATTGTCCCAAATTTGAGTAAACGCTTTTTCAGAAGAAGCCATAGCTGCGTAAACCAGCGTCGAATCATCATCTTCAGCCGGATCGAGAATGGTGACTAACAGACGCGCATTCGGTTCCAGCGAGATCGGAACATCCAGTTTAATTTGTTTGCCATCAAAATGAGCCGGGATAGTCCGTAAAGTTTTCATGATCTCATTGTACTTTATGAAGTAGAGGCGATGCAATCAAATTTATACTGCATTTTGGTTATCGTCCTCTTTGGAGCTTCGTTTTACCCATAAGAACATAATTAGAAATACTGGTGTTATGAGAATAAGCAACATGATTGGCGCAATAATTGCCACAATGACCGTGTCCTGAAAACGGTCAGGATACCAAATCTCTGTGATGACAAGCAGGATACTGCTGAAAATCAGGTATCCCAAAATTGATTCGATAATCGTTTTCTTAAATTTCTTGCTCATGCGTTTTCTTGATTAGTAACGGCCGTTCCCTATTTCACCATTCTCAATTTATCCCCCCAAGACAACCACACCAGCCCCAGCAGCAGCCCAATCGGCAGGGGCAGATAGGTGACGGGATGCTCAAAGTCACCCTGGATGGTGCTGAGGAAGAGCGCCCAGGTGCCTACCAGAAGCGCCAGCAGCAGCCCAACCACCCACACATTGCCGGCCCGCCATCGTTGGCTCACCGTGTGCAGCAGCAAGAAGAGCGGAATGTACATGATGACGTAATTGGTCGTCGCCGTGCGCACGATGATGCTGTTGGTCACAATCAGCGTCAGGCCAATGATTAAGAGAAATTGGGGCGTGATGTCTGCTTCCCGACGCAGCTGCCACCATTGCCACAGCATCACCCCCAGCAGCAGGCCAATCAGCAGATATTCCACCGGCTGGCCCAGCTGCGGAAAAATGGTATCGGTAATCACATTCAGCGGGGAGGGGGTGACGGTGTACGCCGGGTAAAAGCGCACCTGGTCGATGAAGCTGGTAAGCCAACTGGGCAGCAGCAAAAACGACAGCCCGGCCAGCAAGGCCATCGCCCCGGCAAAGCCAGCCACAAAGGGCCACCGCTGGTGCCACACCGCCCAGAGCAGCAGTGCCGGGATGATCAGGTAGCTCATCTGCGGCTTGAGGGTGGTAAGCGAGAGCAGTGCCCCGGCCAGCACGCCCCGATCATGCTTGAGGGCCAGCAGTGACCCAGCCAGGCAAAGGAAAATCGGTCCGGC
>CBDUOF010000125.1:0-13703 GCA_965368765.1 uncultured Anaerolineae bacterium
TATTTTGAACGAATTATACACAACTTTCTTTATCGGCGTCAATTTTTATAACGGCTGTTCATCCAATACGTAACGCTGTTGACAAAAGGTGTGAATTCGGTCTTTAATAGCCGATGATTTGTATCTCGTATTACTTTATTTATTGTGTAAAAACCGAAAAGAATTTTGAATAAGAATGAGCGGGAAATTGGTTTTTGCTTGAACAAATCACAGAGAAATCGCGCTTTGGTTTTCAAAGAACTTTCTGTGATTTGCTTGACATCACGGCTTAGAACGGCCGTTTATATTTGCCTGACCACGGAGGATTGATGATGAGTCGAAATACAAAAATTGTTGTGGGCATTATTGCTGGAATTTTAGGGCTTTGTTGCATTATTGCCGTCGTTGCCGTATTGGTGTTGCCCCGTATGTTTGAAAACTTCGCTCAAAGCGTAGATGATCCCGCGGCAGCAGCCGAAGTCGCAGATTCAATTGTCGATTACGAGCTGCCGTCTGGCTATGAAGAACAGGGCGCCATGAACCTTTTAGGTTTTCGCATGGCCTTCATCAGCGGCAGGGACGAAGAGTCGATGATTATGGTTGCTGAATTCCCCGCCGCCCTAGCTGGAGATGAAGCACAAATGCAGCAGCAAATGCGGGATGCGTTTTCAAATCGTACCCAATCGCAAAATGTCAATCTGGAATTCATTGGCAGCGAAGACGTAACGATTAATGGAGCCGACGTTGCGCTGGGGACTTACGAAGGCACGGATGATCAAGGCAACACGGTTCGGCAAATTTTGGGCGTTTTTGAAACGAAAAGCGGCAATCCTGGTATGTTAATGATTTTTGGCAATAAAGATAATTGGGATGAGGGTGGCATTAGTCGTTTTCTAGACTCGCTGGAATAATGCCAGGATATATTCGTTGTGCTATTAGGCGTGGAAGCTAAGGTGAAAACAAACAGCTTCCACGCTTCACTTACTCATTTTCTGTGACTTGCTTTTCACCCCAACTGTTCCACGACGTTACCTCTGCAGCCGGAACCCGCCTCGCAGGTTTGAAATCATCGCCTGTGAAGTAGGCAACCGGTAACAATGCCGCCTGAGTAATATGGCTAGGAATGCCTAAAATCTTGGCGATTTCACTTTCGTAGCGCAGGTGCAGCGTGGTCCAGGCTGCGCCTAGGCCGCGCGCCCTCAAGGCGAGCATGAGCGACCAGGCTGCCGGCAGTATGGAGCCATACAGTCCGGCCTGCGCCATCAATCCGGCATTTTCTACCCTACCTTCGATGCAGGGAATGACCATCAGCGGTACTTTGTGCATGTTTTGCGCCAAATAAACGGCCGATTTCACTATGCGGCCTTGCTGTTCTGGATCCTGTGCCTGATTCCCCCGACTCTCAGCCTGCTCCTGGTTAGAGCGTGCGTAAATGAAAAACGATTGCTTATACAGTTCGCCAATTTTGGCCTTTTTCTCGGCATCGGTGATGATGAGGAAGTGCCAGCCTTGCGAATTGCCACCTGTAGGAGCCTGAGTGGCGATTTCCAGACACGCTTCAATTTCAGTGATTGGCACAGGGCGGTCCATATCCAGCCGCCTCCGCACGGAGCGCGTTGTGGTTAACAATTTATCGACAGTAGCGAGGTTCATTTGCCGTCTCCTAATGGATGAATCGGTTTCATGGGGAAATTAAAGAAGGACACATTGTCTACCCTATCTTTCATCATTATTTTGGCACATCATGGCCAAAGAGCAACTTTAAGATTCACAGCTCAACCGTTTTTACGATCAATTTGCATCCTTTTGAGACATTTCTCGTTACTCTTGTTAGTGATGTTGATCAACACCTAAAAAATCAATGGACAATTTTGCTTTGGACGATGACTTAATTTTAGTAAATCAGGCGCAATCGGGTGACGTAACCGCTGTGGGCATGCTGTTCGATAAGCATTACCGTGCCATGTTCCACTACTTTTTTGCCCGTGTGGGGCAGCGGCAGCAGGCCGAGGATTTGGCTGGCGAGCTGTTTACACGCATGGTGCATCACTTGCCTACGTTTGTGCCATCTGGCGTGCCGTTTCGTGCCTGGCTATTCCGCATTGCCTACAACCTGACGATGGATCACTTTCGCGTAGCCAATGGCAAACCACTGGCTTCTCTGGAAGAAGCCCTCACCCGGGCAGAGCCGGAGCAAAATCCGGTTTGGCAGGTAGAGCAAAAGGTGACGCTTGACAGCCTGCACGATGCGCTGGAAGCCCTGGTGCCGGAACAGCGTCAGGTGATCATTCTGCGCTTTTTGACCGGACTGTCGCTGCAGGAAACGGCCGTTGTCATGGAACGCTCGCTTTCGGCGATAAAAGCGATGCAGCATCGCGGTTTGAAAACAATGCGTGCTTTGCTGACTCAGGTGGAACTTTAACCAGTGGCTATTTGCCAACGGATTGGGATGCAATAATGAACGATTTAGATGAGTTGTTACAAGAAGGTTTGACACGATTGGAAGCCGGGGAGCCTTTGGACGTTGCCAGCGCTGCGCTGCCAGATGAAACGGCCGTTGCCCTGAATATGGCAGCACAACTGCGTTCGCTTCCCTTACCGGAACCGGACGAATCGGCTTTCATTGCGCAGCGAGCCGCCATTATTCGCACCGCAGAGCAACAGGCTGCCCAGATGCGTCCGGCACAAAATGCGTCGCCGGTTGGCTGGTTAGCCCCTATTCTGGCGTGGTGGCGCGATCATCGGGCGATTGGCTGGGGGCTCGCCGCCGTCACGGCCGTTGTGGTTCTTCTGTTTGTTAGCGGTCTGGGTAATCGCGAGAGTAACGACCCGGTCACCGTTGTAGACCGGGACGAGGCGCGGCCCGTGCAGGAAAGCGATGCAGGCACAGGCAGTGTTTCCTTGCTGGATCGCCTTTTGGGACGGGATGGCGTCAGCGATGAGACACCATCGGTCGCAGCTGATCCAGTTGAAGATAGTGCGGAATCAGAGACGACGGTGGCTGAAGTTGCTGAAGATGCGCTTGCTTTCCAAACCTTCTTGCCTTATACGACGTCTCCGTTAATTGTCGGCCCGAAACGGCCGTCTTGGGAGATTTTCAAGGTGTGGTTTCAGTTCTACAGGCAGACGGCCGTTGGGAGCCGGTCAGCACATTAAGCAGCGTTGCCGCAGGCAGCCGGGTTCGTACTGGGGCTCTTTCCAAGGCCAGCCTTACCTTTATTGACGGCAGCGTGGCTAAGCTGGGACCAGACAGTGAGCTTTCTATCGATACGTTGAATGCGTTGCGCCCGGAAGCTGGGTTCCGCACGGTTGTGCTGACGCAGTGGCGGGGTGATAGCCTTCATGATGTCCAGTTTCGCAATGACAGTGGCTCTCGCTATGAAGTGCAATCTCCTTCTGGCACCGGCATTGCCCGGGGCACAACGTTTCAGGTCACTGTGTTGCCTGACTTCACGAGTCGTTATACGGTGCTTGAAGGTCGGGTCGATGTCACCAATATCAATGTGACAGTTTCTGTGCTTTCCGGCCAGCTCAGTACGATATTGTCGTCCTCGCCACCTTCAACACCTGTATTCCAGGTCAGTGGCGAGGGAGAAGTGACGCAAACCGGCACCAGCTGGATTATTGGCGGACAGACATTCGAGACGGATGACCAAACAATCATCGTGGGGAATCCACAGGTAGGCGACTGGGTGAGGGTGCAGGGACATTTGCTGGATGACGGCCGAAAAGTGGCAGACCAAATTGTGCTGACACGGGCGCTGCCACAAAATCGTTTCTCGCTGATGGGTATCGTGACGGCAATGAGTGCGACACAGTGGCAGTTGGGTAATGTGGTTATTTTGCTGGATGAGGCAACGGCCGTTGATCCCAATATTGCTGTGAATGACAGGGTGCGTATCACGGGTGTGGTTCAGGCCGACGGCACGCTGCTGGCGGAGCAAATTCAGTGGATCACCGCTACTGGAACACCGTTTGAATTTACCGGCGTTGTGCAAACGATTTCCCCGCAGAGCTGGCTAATTTCCGGGATAGAGGTATTGGTAAACGGCCGTACTGAAATCAAAAATAATCCGCTACCGGGAGACGTTGTCAAAGTAGAAGGACAAATTGACCCAGAGGGGTCCTGGCTAGCCCATGAAATCAAGCTGGTGGATGACGATGAGCACGCCGCCGAATTTGAGTTCACGGGCATCGTTGAGAGTATGGAACCGTGGGTGATTGCCGGCATTGCTTTGGCGATGGATCAGTGGACCGAGATTGATACGGCTGTTGTGCTGGGCAGTCGCGTTGAGGTGGAAGGCATCATTCTCCCCGACGGCACCTGGCTGGCTGAAGAAATCACGCTGTTAGATGAGCATTTTGTTGATGAGATCATCATCCATTTCAGCGGCGTTGTGGAAACGATTGATCCCTGGGTGGTAAACGGCTTTGCCCTTATTCAAACGGATGAATCGCGCCTTGCCGAGGGACTGGTTGTGGGTAGCCTGGTGCAGGTGTCGGCGCGATTAGCGGCAGACGGTACGTGGGAGATTTTGTGGATACGGCCGTTGCTGCCGCCAACAGTTGGTTGCTTCACAGTACACACGCGCATTGCAACGGTAAATGGCAGCCAGATCACGCTGGTAAACTGGCCAACTGTTATCCTAGATGACCATGTGCAGGTGGAAGGCAATCTGGTTCCCAACAGCATAATTTCCATCAACATCTGTTTGGGGAATGATGACGCTATCATTGTTGTTCATATCATCGTCATCCAGATCATTGTGAATAATCCGCCACCTCCCAACAATGATAATGGTGGGAGCAGCGGAAGCAATCGGGTAACCATTTGCCATAAAGGCAACACGCTCACCATTTCGCAATCTGGCTTAAATGGCCACCTGGGTCACGGTGACTCCCTAGGCGCCTGTGGTCAGGGTGACCATGATGATGATGACGACGACGACTAAGTAAGAATTGTTAATACCAAGCCCTCTGGTTTTTGCCCGAGGGCTTTTTTTGTTGTTGGGGAAACTTGTTCGGTTTCTAGATTCTCTGTTAGAATCTTTGCATAGATACTTTTTACGAGAATGATTGCCCCAATGTTTGAAAATGGTTTTTCCCTTGACTTATTACGGCCGTAACGCCATTTTGTTAAGGCGGGATGGGGAACAATCGGCCCGGCAGGTATTAGGAGGTTGAGTATGAAGCGATTGAACGTTTCCAGTGGTGCCCCATGGGAGAGCATTGTGGGGTATTCACGTGCCGTGCGCGTGGGGCCCTACGTACATGTAGCTGGCACAACGGCCGTTAACAGCGATGGGAAAATTGTCGCAGAAGATCCGTACAACCAAACCGTCTCTATTTTGAAGACAATTAAGATTGCCTTGCAAAATGCCGGGGCAGAACTAGAGGACGTGGTGCGTACCCGTATTTATGTAACAGACGTCACAGATTGGGATGAAGTAGGCCGTGCCCATGGCGAGGTTTTTGGGGAAATTAGACCAGCGACAACGCTCGTAGAAGTTACGTCTTTGCTAGAACCAGAAATGCTGGTCGAAATTGAGGTAGATGCTATTTGTACTGAAGAGACAAACTGACGTTCGCGGCTTGCCCGCGACTGCCCCGGCAATCTGCTACAAAACAGTGCCGGGGAGGATTATGTGGACAGAATATTCCGAGTTTTTTAGAAACCTTGTCCGGCATTTGAAATAACTAGCGTTAAAACCATGCTGAGAACAATGAGAATGCCCATTACCAGTAAAAACTTCTCTGCAAAGGTTCGTTTACGGTTATAAATACGGTTTCGCTCTGAAACCTGCGGTGGCTTCTTTTTTGGCTGACGCCGCTTTCTTACTTTTGCCATTTGAACTGACTCCTTAAAATAAAAATGATGTTGCACTGCGCCAGTCAGTATAGCATAAATTGGTGCACAATGCAGGATAATTTATCAGCCTGAAATGTAGGTAAATCAATCAAAAAGCCGCTCGTCCCGTCGAAAGAATGAGCGGCTGATTGCCAACGAACCTTAACAATCAAATACCAAATCATAAAATTTAATCGTTAAGTTTTCGCTGAGTACGTGCCAACGTACCTAAGTGGGCGATACAAGACTCGAACTTGTGACCTCTACGATGTCAACGTAGCGCTCTAACCAACTGAGCTAATCGCCCTGACAAGCGGGAATTATACCTATCCTTCGCGGCGGCGTCAAAATATACATAATGTTTGTTGCCGCCTGAATTGGCCCTATGGTATAGTTGCCCTACGATGAAGCCCAAACCGAAAGAACGCAAAGAATGGGGGATAATTGGCCTGCTGCTCACGTTGCTGCTGCTGATATTTTGGGCTTATTTTTTAAAGGATTCCCGTGGTGTTGCTCATGCATGGCTCGGCTCTTTGAGCTGGTTAAGCATTACAGGTCTCACGTTTATTCTTGGCTTGATCTATTATGCACAATATGTCTCCCCGTTGCGTGGCGAAGAGGGCTGGGTCGCAGGATTTCTTCTCCTACTTACTGCCTATCTCAAAGTCGGTGAAAAGCGACTGGAACGCCCGAAAGCGAATAATAAAAAGAAGAAGATATCCGCTCCAGGGCCTCATGCTGACCATTTGTCAGCCAGTTTGGTTCGTCTTCATGCCGGCTTTGTCAAGGGCCACGAGGTTTTGGCTATCACCAGGGGAAGTAGCTATGTGCGTCCGGCGGGACCTGGCTTTGTGGTGTTGTACAAAGGCGAGCGGATTTGGCGCGTGATTGATTTGCGGCTCCAGCGGCGGAGTCAGCCAGTTTTGACCAAAACAAGGGACGGTATTCCAATTGAAACGGCCGTTACCGTCATGTTTCGAGTCCGGCAAAACCAGGGCGACCAGGATGAGGATCTGCTCTATCCTTTTGACCGTGACGCTATTTTTCACGTTAGCTACGACGACACCGTCGATGAACAGGGCAAGCTGTTGCCCTGGACGCGCCAACTGACGCCCCCCGCGGCCGCCATGCTCGCCAACGAGATCCCCAAGCACAGCCTAGACGAACTAAGTGGCGCCGTCGATGGAATCTCGCCATTGGAAGCAATAAAACAAACGATCACCAGCAAGGTCAAACGTCGTTTTTTGCCCAAAGGCATAGAAGTGCTGTCTGTAGGCATTGGTGGATTTAAGCTGCCAGAAGAAGTGCGAAACCAGCAGTTCCTAACCTGGCAGGCAGATTGGGTTCGCAAAATATGGCTAGAGCACGCTTCAGCAGATGCCGAGGCCATGCGTCGTGTGAAGCAAGCCCGGGCCCGGGCGCAAATTGAGATTATTGAAAACATTACGCTTAGCATTGATACGATGCGGCGCGAGGAAGATGCCGACTTATCGCAGGTGATTACGTTGCGCATGATTGAGGCTCTGGAAGATGCGGTGTCAGCAGGTTCGGTGCAGGCACTCGTGCCGCAGCAGATTATTGCGAACCTGGTGGGGGATGCTTCGCGGCAGCTGCATTCCTGGATTGCCCCGCCCAATTTGAATCCGGCAAAGGCGGAGCCGCCTAGTTTGGGTGCCGGCAGTGCAAATTCAGAGGGGGGCGTCGATGCGGACTAATCAGCGACGGCCGTTTTCCCGCCTGAACTTACAACCGATTGACAATGGTTGGTATGTATTTGTCATGGTGGGGCTGCTCTTCATGTTTTGGGTGTACGCACGCTTTATTGAGCGGGTGGATATTCCCTTGATGAGTGAGTGGCTTGGCCAGACGTTACCGATCTTGCCCACGTCACGCGGTCTGTCCCTTGTCCTGAGTTTCTTCCACTGGCGGGTGTTACGGCACATCATTACTGTTATTGTGGGCTGGTATTTTGCCTATGATGCGGCCGTTGTGTTGGTAAAGCTGCTCTACGATCTGCCTGATCGGGACGATGCCAAAAAGTTTTTAAGCCGACTGCTGGGGCTGGCTGTCGCTCCCCGGATTGTGCCAGCCCTGACACCTGCCGTGCTGGCAGCGGACCGGGAATCGTCTGTGCTGCTGCGGGTAGGGGGACCCGGCAAGGTAAATATCCCGGCCGGTCATGTCATGGTTACGGAGCTGAACGGCCGTTTCCAACGCATTCTTTCAGCGGGGATTCATACTCTGGGACGTTATGAATATGTTCACGCCCTGCTGAATTTACAGCCCCAGGCGCGCAGCGTGGACCAATTTACCGCCTACTCCCGCGATGGGATCGAGCTGTGTGCCGGGCTGAGTCTCAACTACCGGCTGAAAATGGGTAGCCAGGCAGTGACAAGAGAAAATCCGTACCCCTTTGATGAGACGGCCGTACGCACGGCCGCCTATGCCCAAACGGTCCTTGATGATAAAGGCAAGGTTGCTACCTGGGAAGATGCTCCACTCAACGTGGCCAAAGGGACTCTGATAGCCATTTTGGCCAGTTTCCGGCTGGACGAAATTATCGCCCCGGAGCGGCCCAGTGAAGAACCATTTCGCACGTTGAACAAAGATCTGGAGCGCAAACTGCGCCTTCGGCTTAGCGATATGGGCATCGATTTACTAGAAGTGGCCATTCATCGGCTCGACCTGCCGCCTGGCGTCAATGAGCAGTACATCGACTATTGGAAAGCGCATTGGCAATCTCAAATGCTGGTGAACCTCTTTGATGGAAAGGCGACAGCCGAGGAAGAAATAAAAATTGCCCGTGCTGAAGCTGAAATGACAATGATTCAGGCCATTTTGGAGGGTGTACAGCGGGCACGGCGCGAGGGTGCCACGGCCCACATGGACGAGGTTATTGCGCTGCGTTTGGTTGATGCGCTGGAAATGATGGCCCAGCAGTCTCAGAAGCAGCTGCCGCTGCCCAATACATTGTTGCCCCAGCTAGATAATTTGCGTAAGCAGTTAACGGTCGGGCAGTTGCCGACTAATCTGCCGGGGATACCACCTAGATGAGTCAGGAATTATCCCAACAAAACTACGACAATAACGAAGTGATTCGAACGGCCGTAAATCAGCTTACGGACCTGTTGGAATGGCTGCATCCAGAGCCTAGCCCAGATATTTTCACCGTGCGCGATTATCGCAACCGTTACCCATTTACCCGCCTCGGTTCCCTGGCCACCGGCGATATTGACCGTTACCAGCGGATTAACCGTGTCGTCGGGAATCACGTGCAAATGGGGCTGTGCGAATACCACATTGGCCTGATTTACCTGCACGAGGGTGATTTCCGTGGTGCAGCGCAGCAGCTTGCCCAGGCGCGACAGCAATGGTCATTTGTGAATCAGCCCGCCGCCGTCAGCCTGACGTTTCTGGGGCAGGCAATTGCCCTGCAGCAGGCTAACCACTTTGAATCGGCGTTGGTGAGCGCGGGCAAGGTGGCCGCCTGGCTGGATCGCGCCCGGTTTGCGGAGCCAATACTGGGCGGTGAGCAGTTTCGGGAGCGTGTGATGGGCCACGTCGCAGGGCTGCAAGCTGCCTTGCGCCAACAGCTGGATGCAGCCTCGCAAGCCGATGCTCAGGCGCCAGCAGCGCCACCTGCTGGTCCTGCCAGGCAATCTTCTGCCGCGTCTGCGGCTACGGCCGTTGACGACACGCCAACCATGTTTGAAGTGGACCTGGAAGCTGAGACCAAACCGGATGGCGAAATTGTGTCAGGCTCTCCGACACCGCTCCCAATTTCCAATATGGCTCAGGAAGCGCCACACCTGATTCCCATGCCAGGTCACACCTTGGTCGATGCCCGATACGATTGGTATCTGGTGGAAACCCGCCCGCTGTCAAGCTTTATGTCGGATATCAATGTCGGGGATTGGCTGTTGGTCGATCTGCAGCCGGGGCTGACCTCGAATCTGCAGGATACGGAACAGCCGATATTGGTCATGATGAATAAAGAGATTGACGATACAATTCGGGTACGGCCGTTAGACCCGAAAGCCCGTTTTCAGCGTATTTATCTTGTCAAATGGGCTGACTCTCCCGTGGGGTCGTTTCGGGTAGATGAGGCAACCGGGGCCGTCGATTTTTCACCAGAATTGCTGGAGATTGGAATCAATCTGGACGAGATTCTTGGCGTTGTCGTTGGATTTTGGCGACCCATGATCGAATTTATACCCAGTAGTCGAGTATGAAATAGATTAATCACCCTGATTGCATCTATTTGGTTTGCGAAATCCGAGGAATGGTGTTTCATGGCAGAGCAAATTTTAGTTATTGGTGCCACCTTGCTCGACTCACGGGGCAAGCCGACTTCTGGTCTGGCCCCTGGCACATCAAATCCGGCACATATCCGGGTGACGCGAGGCGGAACGGCGCGGAATGTGGCCGAAAATCTGGGGCGGTTGGGGGCCGACGTGTGCTTGATCTCTGCCGTGGGCAATGATTTGATGGGGCATAGTCTAGTCAGCCAAACGGCCGAATCTGGGGTAGATACCGAATTTGTACAGGTAATGGACGGGGAAAATACTGGTGCCTACATCGCTGTTTTGGAAGAAAATGGCGGCCTTTCCGTGGCGATGGACGATGTGCAGGTAATGCGTCACATTACGTCTGGTTATCTGGACCGCCAACGCACCCTGTTCAAGAAGGCCGACCTGGTGCTGATGGATGGCAGCCTGACGCCGGACGCAATGGCGACTGTCGTGCGGCTTTGTAACAAATATGACAAGGCTCTCTGTGCCGATCCCTCCTCGGCGCGACTGGCCTATAAATTACGGCCGTTTCTCAGCCAGCTTCATCTGGTAGTTCCCAACGAAGTGGAAGCCGCCGAGCTGTGCGAGGTTGATTTTGATGGCCCCGATCCCGAAGCCAGCCTGGACCTGGCGCGCTGCCTGGTAGGCAAAGGTGTAGAAAATGTCGTCGTGACCCTGGCTGACTTTGGCCTGGATTATGCCACCACCAGTGAAACGGGCTATATCCCTGCCAATTACAGCGAACGCGTCGATACAACCGGCACGGGAGATGCCGTTACTGCAGCTATCATGTTTGGTATGTTAAACGCTTTGCCGCCAATCGAAGCCATCCGCCTGGGCGCCGCCGCTGCCAGCCTGACCTTACAAACGGCCGAAACCGTCGTACCAGACCTCAGCCTGGACATGCTGTACGATCATTTGATTGTGTAGCAGGTTATTATTTACTTTGCCTTATGAATAACTGGCTTGGTCTCGTCATCTGTTTTGGGTACGTGTTTGGCATTATTGGCGCGGCGGAAGGGTTGCGCCGCTGGCGGGGCTATTCCAGTGGCTTTACGCGCAAAGTGATCCACATTGGGGTTGGGATGATGAGCTGGGGGCTACACATTTTGTTTGACACGCCCTGGTTTTTTGTCATCGCCTGCGCCGCATTTATGGTAATTAATCTGCTAGACTGGCGTTATGGTTTTTTTGCCGCCATGGCCAGCAGTGATCGGTCCAATTTGGGCACGGTTTATTTCCCGCTAGCAGCCGCCATTGTTGCGATTCTGTTTTGGGAGCAACCACCGCTGATGGTGGCGGCGCTGATGCCGCTGACCTGGGGGGACGGGATGGCGCCGGTGGTGGGCAAAGCATACGGCCGTAACCACTATGCCGTCCACACAAGTACACGCACGTTGGAAGGATCGCTGGGCTTTTTTGTCGGCTGTTTTATTTTTACCTGGCTGGCCCTCTGGGTGATGCCTGGATCTCCCGATATTTCGGCCACGGCAGCGCTGTTGCTGGCTCTGGTTATTACCGTTGCCACCACGCTGGTTGAGGCAGTGTCGATCTGGGGGCTGGATAACTTAACGATTACGGCTGTTGCGATACTTATTCTGCAGCTGTGGTCGTTTTAAACTGATTTGATTGTGTAATTATGGCTGCTCGCCCACCTATCCCTTTTGAAGAAATTCAGGCCATTCTATTTGATCTTGACGGGACGCTAATTGATACCGATGATCAGGCAGTGGCAAAGATTGTGCATTGGCTACGGCCGTTTGTCGGCCAGCGCACCCCCCAGTTTGCCCGCTGGCTGCTGATGAAAATCGAATCCCCGGCGAATGCGCTCATTACGCTGGCAGACATACTGCATCTGGATGAGCCACTCAAGTGGTTCACCAACTGGCGGCAGTCGCGCCGCACGGACCCCTTTATTGGTGAATTTCAGGTCATTCCGGGCGTTTTGGAAATGCTTCATGCCATTCCAGAGAGATATCGTCTAGGGATCGTCACCACCCGCAGCCGGCATCAAATTGAAGGGTTTCTGGCACAATTCCCTGATATTGCGCCCCGTTTTGAAGTCACCTGCGGCTCGCAAGACACCCGCCGCCTAAAGCCTCATCCTTCGCCCATTCAGGAAGCCGCCCAACGGCTCAAGTTGCCCGTCGTAGCGTGCCTGATGGTGGGTGACACTTCTGTGGATATGCATTCAGCCCGTCGGGCTGGGGCGTGGCGCATCGGCGTGCTGTCCGGATTTGGCCGCGAACACGAACTGCGAGAGGCGGGTGCCCAGGCGATCCTCAAAAGCACGGCCGATTTAGCCCAACTACTGTAAAAACCTCCTGCAATTTGTCTTAAAACCTGAGCTTTGATCCGCTGCTGGAAAGTGGCAAATGGGGAATACGTTTCCTGCTTGTTTCGCTGGCAATGACGCCGCTGAATCGCTATTTTGGCAGGCGTGGGGCGATTCGGCTGCGGAAGCCGGCGGGCTTGTGGGCGTTTGGGTTTACGGCCGTTCATCTCTTTTATTATCTCAACGAATATCAACTTTCTATGTTTGTTTGGCCTATGCAACAACTCTTTATTATCCTTGGCATCGTTGGGTTTGTCATCTTGCTGGCCCTTGCCGCTACCTCAAGCCAGTGGGCCATGCGCCGCCTGAAAAAGAATTGGAAGCGGCTGCACCGGCTGGTTTATCTGGCGGGTGTTTCTGTGACGCTGCATGCCATGATGGCTACCGATGTCAGCATGCGCATCTTTGCGCGCGATCCAGACGTATTGCCGCAGTTGATTTTCTATTTTGTGCTCTTGTTGCTTTTGTTGGCGGTGCGCCTGCCGTTGGTGCATCGGGTTGTACGGGGTATCAGGGGGAAACGGCCGTATCAAGCCGCCAGGGCCGAGTGAATGAACAGACCAATATTTTGTCCGCGAAAATTGAGCCGGAACGGTTCAACAGTTAACTTTTTGTCCAGCGCGTAATCTACCACGCATTCGATCCAGTGTTGCCCTGGAGCTGGCAGCAGTGGCTCCTGAATAATGCAGCAGGGCAGCAGGATGATGGGCTTCTGGCTGGTTGCGGCGACGTCGATAAGCTGAATGTTGCAGCCGTGGGCGTGCATCGAAACCAGTAGATCGAATTGTTCGGCCATGCTTGGGGCAAATGCTTGGGTGATGCGTGGCACCGTGTCATCCGGGCTGATTTTCACCCGGCGATTCAGGCTTAAATCTTTATATTTAGTCGGAAGCGTTTGGTTGACAGGGTCGATGACGGTAGCGTCCCAGCCGCTTTGTTGCAGCAAATAGGCCAGCAACCCTTTGCCGCCGCCCACGTCGGCCACACGCCCTGGCGGCAGGTGGTGCAAGATCCATTCATGCATCAGCTGAAAGCGGAATTTCTTCATCTTGGTAAGTTCGCCGCTCTTTTGCAAGGTAGATAGAGTGGGGGAAGCTCCTAATTGGTTGTCACTTATGGGATTGTGACTGTGCGCTTGTTGGGTAATTGCGGCAAAGAGCTGGGCTTTTTCGCGTCGATGCTTTCGTTTGGTCATGGTTGTTGGGCCAACTGCTGGTGCAGCATGTGGTATAGCACGATGCTGAAGGCG
>CBDUOF010000126.1:0-13567 GCA_965368765.1 uncultured Anaerolineae bacterium
AAGAGATTTCTCATGGACATCAAGCTGCCTCTTTAGGTAGCAACTTGGGTTAATTAATAGCCTTAGTTGAATGTGCCACTCCCTACCAAATCACGGTGGCTTTCGCTCATAGGCTTATACCCTAACACATCCGTAAAACAGCATGTGCGCCGAATCCTGGCATGAGGACCGCCCGTTTCGTGTAAAACAATCTACACCGACTTTTCTTCGATGACTCCATCCCCATTACATTGAGCAACGGCCGTTTTAAACTTTTTTGTCTCTGTTGATGTTTAGCCGATTACCAAGCGAATTGCTATTTTGTGAATTACATTTGAGGTAAAGTGAGGTAAAGTTGTCAATAATAGCAGAGAAAGGGTTCATCTTTTGGGGAATTATTGATAACGGAGAAAATATAACATGGAAAGAATGATCATTGATACCGATCCTGGCGTAGACGATGCGCAAGCTATTTTGATGGCAGCTGCACACCCCACAAGCAAAATTGAAGCGATACTCGCTGTTGCCGGCAATGTTGGATTTGAGCATACCTTACGTAACGCGCTCACACTGACCGAAGTCGTGGGACAAGATATTCCGGTTTATCCGGGTTGTGACCGACCGTTGTTACATTTCCAGGAAGATGCTGCTTTTTCTCATGGGAATGATGGGTTAGGGGATGTTGGTCTTGTGCCGCAAAGACGTCAAGCAGAAACGGAACACGCAGTCACTGCGCTCATTCGCATGGTTAATGAGTCTCCTGGTGAATTCACCTTAGCCGCCATTGGGCCACTAACAAATGTTGCCGTTGCCCTCAAACTGGACCCCGCCTTGCCTCATAAACTTAAGCGCATCGTTGTAATGGGTGGCGCAGTCACTGGACACGGAAATACTTCTAGTGTAACGGCCGAATTTAACATCTACTTCGATCCTGAAGCAGCTCATATCGTTTTTACTGCTTGGGAGGAAGCCGGCCTGTTAATTGACGTCGTTGATTGGGAAGCAACAGCGCGGCACGGCTTTCCGAAAGAAGTGGTAGCCCGTTGGCTGGCGATGGATACACCCAAAGCTGAGTTCTTCAAAAAAATAACGGTTAACGGAAGAAAACGTACCGAGGCATTAGGACGCAAAACGATGTATGCAGCCGATCCCTTGGCTTTAGCCGTCCTTCTGGAACCCGATCTGGTAACCCAAGCAGAACAGCATCATCTTGCCGTGTCAATGAGTGACACAGTAACACGGGGTCAAACTGTTGTTGATTGGAAAGATCGCTTGGGCAAACCCGCGAATGCCAATATTATTTTAGCCGTAGACGATGAACGTTTTCAGGCCCTGATGGAACAAGGATTACAATAAAATAAGGGAATTGCCTGTGACGTTCGGTAAATGCCCTTCCTTTTACCCCCTCTCAAATTATTATGAATGCACAAGACCCACCGCAAGAAACAACCCAAGCCAATGTCTCGGCCGACACCATCAATTTTGGTATCGGCCAACCTGGCTTTGATATTTTGCCCACTGAATTGATGCGTAAAGCAGCCGAGCATCGGTTGGGTCAGGGCGATTCCAGCTATCTCAATTATGGTTTTGAGCAGGGAGATGGTCTGCTGCGCAATGCCTTGGCCCGATTTCTAACCGATGGCTATGGCTTGCCGGTTAGTGCTGCCGAGCTCCTGTTAACGGTTGGTGCATCACATGCAATCGATCTCATTTGTAATAATCTGACAAGGCCAGGCGACGTTATATTTGTCGAAGAGCCAACCTTTTTCCTGATTCTGGGTCTATTTCGAGATTATGATTTAGAGATCGTGTCGATTCCATTGGATAGCGGGGGCATCGACATTGACGTTCTGGAAGAGAAGCTGACACAATATCAGCCTAAGTTCCTTTATACGATTCCCACTTTCCAAAATCCAACATCTATCAACTTATCATTGGAGCGACGCGAAAAAATTGTAGCGCTCAGTCAGCAGCATGATTTTTTGATCGTGGCGGATGAGGTCTATCACCTGCTTAACTATACCGTCACGCCGCCGCCTTCGTTCGCAGCTTTTCTGGACAGTGAGCGTGTCTTCTCAATTGGCTCTTTCTCTAAGATTTTGGCACCGGGTTTGCGCCTGGGCTGGATGCAGACGTCACCCAAGTTGATGCAGAATATTTTGCAGAAAGGGTTGTTGGCCAGTGGTGGCGGATTTAATCATTTTACGTCAGGGATTGTGCGTAGTGTGGTTGAGCTGGGATGGCAAACGCAATTCCTTGATGAGCTGAAGCAGATTTATCAACGACGTATTAACGTATTGGCAGACGCTTTACATCAGCACCTCCCTGAAACGGTCAAATTTAACACGCCTGAAGGCGGCTACTTTTTTTGGCTGACGTTGCCGGAAGGGGTAGATGGGGAAAGGTTGTTACAAACGGCCGTTTCTCACAAAGTCGGCTTCCAACCAGGCGTCAAATTCAGCAATCGAGGCAGCTTGACAAACCACATTCGGCTTAGCTTTGCCTTCTACCATGAAGCACAATTAGTAGAAGGGGTGCAGCGACTAGCGCGTGCTTTGGCCGATTATGATTAAACGGCCGTGACATTTTTATATGTTGCGTCAACACAGTTACGGAGGTAAGTAGGTTATGCGGAAAATGATTATCGATACGGATACAGCTTCAGATGATGCTGTCGCCATTATGATGGCCTTAATGACGCCCGATATCGAGGTTGTGGCCATGACAATTGTGGCGGGCAATGTTAGCCTGAAACAGGCGAGTATAAACGCGCGGTATACGGCCGAGCTTTGCGGGCAGGAGATTCCAGTTTATGAGGGAGCGGCCGTTCCTTTGTTACGTGAGGTTTATAATGCCGAGTTTTTTCACGGCTCTGATGGTATGGGCGAGATGCACTACCCCGCGCCCACACGGCCTGCTGAAGCCAAGCACGCAGTCGATGCTCTCATCGAGCATATTGAAGCCAATCCTGGCATCATCTTAGTCACGCTTGGCCCCATGACCAATGTCGCCTTAGCCGTCGCCCAGGCCCCCCACATTGTCAAAAACGTCAGCCGCTGCATCGTCATGGGAGGAGCGGCCTGTTCTGTTGGCAACATTACCCCGGCGGCCGAATATAATATTTGGTGTGACCCCGAAGCCGCTCGCATCTGTTTTCGTTCGGGTCTCCCCATTGAGATGGTAGGCTGGGAATTATGTCGTGGTGATGCCAATCTATTTGAAGATGAAATGCGCTATTACAAAGAAGAGATTGACACCCCCCTCTCACACTTCACAATTGATTGTAACGCCTCCGCCCTTAAAACGAATCAAGAGTGGTTAGGTGATCCTGGTATTGGTTTACCCGACCCTGTCACGATGGCGATTGCCATAGATCCCGCCCTTTGTACCAAAAGCAGTAAACATCAGGTTGAAATCGAATGTGAGGGCACCTTTACGCGGGGTATGACAGTCGTTGATCAACTGGATGTCACAGGGCACGACACCGCCAACGTGGAGATGTGGAAAGCGATAACGGCCGATCAATCCCCCCATATTACCGTTTGTTGGGAGCTTGATATTCCCGGGTGGAAGGCGTTGCTAGAACGTTGTGTACGCACCAAGGTTTAACACCTCACACAAGATTGTTTCTGCGGAGGATATATGGCAACAAAAGTAATTTTAGACGTTGATACCGGTACAGATGATGCCGTGGCACTGATGTTGGCGGCACTTTCGCCCGACATAGAATTGGTAGGGGCCACAACCGTCATAGGCAACTGCCCCGGAATTGTCTGTACCGAAAACAGTTTGCGTGTCTTCGACCATATTGGGCAGGACGTTCCCGTATATCAGGGCATGCTAGAGCCCATGGTACGACCTGACTTTGACAGGACTGGCGGCAGCGCTGTCCATGGCTTGTACTTGGATTTGCCCCCAGCTACATCAAAGGCCAGGTCACAACATGCCGTGGATTGGCTGATCGACACCTATCTATCCTCTGAAGGGGACATCATTCTGGCGCCGGTTGGCCCCTTAACAAACATCGCCATGGCTATCCGACAACAACCTGCCATTTTAGAGAAGATTCCTGAGATAGTTATCATGGGTGGTGCGCATCATTTTGGAAACCGTTCTGCTTCAGCCGAATTTAATATTTGGGCCGATCCCGAAGCGGCTAAAGTGGTGGTCAACTGTCAACGGCCGATGCGCATGGTGCCGCTCGATACCACCCATAAAGCGCTTATCTCTCTAGACGATTGTCGTCAACTGCGGCAATTGGGTACGCCAGCGGCTACGGCTGCGGCCACGTTTATTGAGCATCGTATCGAAGGCTACAGTAAAGATGAGCCCATGGACGAGCCAGATGCTGCCCCTGTCCATGATGCGTTGGTCATTTGCGCCATTATTGATCCAACGGTGATTCAAACGGAGTTCATAGCCGTGGATGTAGAAACAAAAGGGGATCTCACAGACGGCCGTACTGTCTGTGACTTTGCGGCCCGTAGCGGCAAAGCAGCCAACGTCCATTTTGCCGTGGCTGTCGATCTACCCAAGTTTAAAGAGATGCTGTTTGATATTCTAGGACGCATAGCGTAGGTAGAGATGCCCAGGTGAGGCGTCTACTGCCAATTGCGCCAGGCAATCTTTGTTAATCCAGCGGCAAGCTGGTCGATGTCTTCCTCATTGGCGCTGTAAAGCGTGTCACGCATTTCTTGGGGGATAGCTTGAGGCCCCTTTAACGCCCCTGCCATCGCGCCAGCCATGGCGGCTATCGTATCCGTGTCATTACCAATATTCGTACCACCAACCGCACACCCCACGGGCTCACCCTTGGCAGCGACGAAGATGCCCACGGCCGCCGGAGTTGATTCGACCATCATCACAGAGTTGCCGACAGTGGCTTCGATATTGCGTAAGGCTTCCTCAAACGTGGTGGCGCGTAGTGCCTCTTCAACAGCCAACTCAATCCGACGTACCACACTCGGGCCCGGAACTGTACGGCCGTTTTTCCGCCCAATTTTTTCTCCTAAACGCGCCCCTGCTAATGCTGCTTCTACAACACTAAATACATCGGCTGACGGCATGAGCGCTTCAGCCACACCTGCCGCAATGGCTCCGGCGCCGCTGGCTGCAATTTGCGTATCGTGGGTAGGCCGAGCCGAAATCCAAGCGGTGTTAACAGCCCCTTCAATATCACCAGGATGAATTAAACCTGCTGGCGCCACGCGCATGGAGGCACCATTGGTCGTCCCCATCGAGGCTAATTTACGAGTAGATTGACCCACCACACCGATATGATCGGTACTTTCACCTGCTGCCAAGGCCGCGAGTAGCGGTTTGGTGGTCGGCCCTTGCTGGTGACGCATCGGAGAATGTTGTGACCAATGAATCAGCCGCTTGACCCAAGCCATCTCATTTAATTGCCCCTCCGTCTCAATGAGTACTTCAATCAGGGCAAACATCTGGCTACAATCATCCGTCACCCACCCCGGCGTATCTGAATGGGAGAAGGTATCCAGAGGTGGGGCTATCAACTTATCCAGTAATCCCCCATATTCATCAATAATCTCATCAATTTGATGCTGCTCAGTCGCTGCCCCCATTGCATCACCCAGCGCCGCACCCAATAATCCACCCAAGATATGCTGCCCTAAATATTCCTGCTTTAATTGATTCGCCATGATATATTTGTCACTCCGTTGTGCGATTGTGTTGCTAGATTGCGCACATTATCCTTGATCGAAAATTTGAACGCAAACATCAGACGCAAACATCAGGTAGGTAAATAGCTTGAGCCCGTTAGTAATTCGTGGCGTTTGACGCATTGCGCATTGTGTCTGACGAAAATGCTTTCTGGCGACACACTACGCAAAATCTTTTGAAAGAATCCTCATATGAGCATTGACTACGTAACGTTTTCAAACTTGATCATTGATGATATTGTTTTTCCTGATGGCAAGAAATCAATGAATGTCCTTGGCGGGGCAGGAACGCATGCTTTGACAGGCATGCGGGTATGGAACGGCCGTTTAGGCTATGCGGCCTCTGTTGGCAAAGATTTTGATCCGATTCACCGACACGCCTTACAGCAGTTTGGTGCTGATATAACGGGCCTGGTCGTTCGTGAAGGGTATAAAACTGCCCGGGCTTGGCAGGTCTTTGAAGAAAACGATCTCCGTGTCGAAACATTCCGTACAGAACTTGATGATTTCTTGCGCTGTATCGTACAAGAAGAAGATTTACCCATTAGCTACCGGCAAGCGAAGGGTTTTCATCTTATTTGGGGTAGCTTGGCGGAACTAGGGACGCTCATGCGCTCCTTACGGCGTACAAACCCCACGATCACGCTTGTCGTCGAGCTCACACCCCAGCAGGTCGAAGAACCAGTTGAAGAATTCCAAGCTGTCCTGCCCTATATGACCCTATTTGCCCCGAATACCGATGAAGCAACGGCCGTTACCGGCAGCACAACCCCTGAGGAAATGGCCGACATCTTTTTGGGATGGGGCGCACCGCTTGTGGCCATTAGAATGGGTGCGAAAGGGTCATTGGTCAAAATGCAGACTGGTGAGCAGTGGCACTTGCCCGCTGTGCCTACCCATATTGTTGATGTAACCGGGGGAGGAAATAGTTATTGTGGCGGCTTTCTGACAGGGCTGGGCGATGGTCTATCACCCTTTGAAGCCTCGCTACGAGCAGCAGTGAGTGCAAGTTTTGCCTTGGAGCAGTTTGGCTTGCCCACCTGGACTTCTGCTCCCACAGAGGAAGCAAATCGACGTTTAGCCTGGGCAAGAGAGAATGTAATCGGCCGTTATTGAAACGTAAATAGATGACAAGCTAGCACATCACAAGGAGAAAAACATGAGCGCAGCAAAAGAAAGATTACAGCATTTAGATCGACATTATGCAGGTATATGGCAGCGATTGGAGGAGGAGGTAACGGCCGTTTCCTACTTCAACCTTTTCAAACAACTGTCAGACAACTACTCCCCCACCCTCACCGTCTCACGTGTGCAAGGCCCCCTCGTTGAATCACTGCTCGCCGATACCAACGTCAACGTTGATCGCAACCTGCGCAAATCAGGCACGATAGGGCTTACTATCGGCCAGGAGCCAGCACCCATTTGGCTTTCGGGTCATGCCGATATTTGTAGTTATCTCACAAGCTCTTGGGACGGTTCTGGCTATCCCCTCACCCCATTTTGCATGCCCCGCGCTAGACCTGGGCGACGGCCAGCAGTAGCCCTCGCCTCGCCAAGTAATGCTGGCCCTTTAACGCGACTGGCCGAAGGCGAAATGGTGACAACCGAAGAGGGTCACACCTTCTTTGCCACCAAGGAGCGTGGATTGCCAACCTGGACCCGCGTTGTTTACCATCTCGAAGCCACCTGGGATCAGGAAAGCGACGAAATTCATGGCTATATCGACAACCAGGCAACTTGTGCTGCTCTTATATTGGCCGCACGAGTACTTTCCCACTACGATGTCAACGCCCTGCTCTTACTCAACGATGAAGAAGAAGGGCCCGTCGACAAAGGGAATCAAGGCTTTTCCCGCGCCATGCAAAGACTCTTGCACCGCACCCCACTCGACCAATTGCCAGACATGGTCATTGTTAGCGATGGGCACATGCCGCCCGGCGCTGATCCCGACGGTGGTACCTCCTCAATTTTTGGACAAGGGGCTCTTTATGGGGGGCTGAGCAGTGGGGCGCGCGGTGCTGTCGTGCCACCACAATTGGTTCAATTCACGCGTGAGCTGGCTCCAGAATTGGCCGGACATAGTATCAAGCTATCAGAAAATCCAAACTATATTAGCCGCAGCGACGATATTTCGGCCGTACAATTTACGCAGAATGTGATGCTAATTGGATTTGCTGGCACATCTTCCCACTTTGACCTCACCCCCACCATGAACTGCACTGACTTGGTTAATCTAACCAAGACTTTAATCATTTATACCCTAATCGCTCAAGCTGCCGACTGGCGGGCAAGATACCTTTAGAATTGCCTAACTCAGAGCAAAGTGCGACGCACCTTCAAGGTACGTCGCACGTATGGGCAGAAAAAACCGCGAGCCTTAATTAAGTCCCTCTGCTTGCCCAGTGATCCAATTTCGTGAATAGATCACGAAAAATAGGATCCCGTTGCACATAGTAAGCACAGCGGATTTGATGGCGTGAATGGTCAAAACTCCATGTCAGCTGATGTTTAAGCCAATCTGTTGGCCCATGATTAACGACATCACCCGCTGTTTGCTGACTAATAATGGGACTGGATACAATTTGGGATGGCATCCAATCCGCATTCAGCAGATAGGCAATTGCTACCACATCCCAAATCTCTTTAGACCAAGCAAAATGATCATCACTGTACCCTTTAAAAGTTTCAGCCAAGAAATCACCGATCGCCCCTTTGCCCTCGACATATTGTTCAATTTCAGAAACTGTACTTCTTAAATGAGTAGTCACACCTTGACAAGGGATCAACACAAGTGGCACACCACAATCCAACACCAATCTTGCGGCCAACACATCCCCTGAAAGATTAAACTCAATAGTATTGGGCCAATGCAGAGCATTACCTCCTAGCCAGACAACAATTATCTTCTCAATAATCTTGGGTTCAAGGAGAATGGCGGAAGCGATATTCGTAAGCGCACCAATAGCAACGACATAAAGCGGCTCAGATGAGTTCATGGCACGGTCAATTAGATCACGAACAGCCTCGCTGTCATGAGGATGCTCATAATCTGCCAGAAAACCATTTGAGCCACGAAACGCGAAATTTTCTATTGACATTTCCAATCTTTCCAAGAGGCGTAAGATTTCGTCATAACTCTTTTCCATACCATCACCAGGACTGCTAGCTCGCTGGTTGAAAAAGGGGGCTGCATAGAGAGCTTCTACCGATAATTGCTCTGGTGAAAGCAAGGCATGAACAATGGCAAATTGGTCATCAATCTCATTATAGGTATCAGTATCAAGAACCATCCGCACTTTACCTGTTGGGGGTTGCAATCTTTCGAGACGGGTTGAATCTGATATTTTGGGGAAGTTCATGATTATTTACCTCGATCCTATTATTTAACAGTCTAGCCACCTCAATAACAAAGTACCGGTAACGACGCTTCTTAGAAGCTACCAGACTTTACCATATTTGTATTTGTGTCAATCCTCAACCTGTGTTTTGGCCGCTGGAATTTCGCCACGCTCAATCCGAATAACGCGCAAGGCAAAGGATTGCACCAGAGCCATCGCTGAAAAGAGCAGTAAGAACACGGGGCCGCCAAGAGCCAAACAAACCACTGTCAAAATGAGTAACCAGGAGACCAATAACATACTGTCCATCGGTTTTGCCAACACCAAAAAAAAGGCGCGCCGAAAAATAGCCCCTACGCGCTCACTCGGATAAGCAAGACGGAGTGGGAAGAGATATATCTGCATCCCTAAAAGCGTAAGCAACAAAATAACTAACGGACCCACCAACCAACTTAATGGCTCGACTAGACTTAGCCAATAGAAATATCCCGTAAAGCTTATGAGCAAGAAGGCGGCCAAATCGAGGAATCCAAGCCATGAAAACTTCTTCCAATAGCTACGAAAGCCTACCCAGAAGTCACTGATGGTGGCCCCATCTGGATCCAAGTCACGCTCCTCGGCAATGACGCGATTCATCAAATAAAATAGTCCCCCGGCTGCTGCCGGCATTGTGATAAGGGGCAAGCTGGTGATTATCCATAGTAAGTTTGCAACCAGAAAAATACCCAACCGCCGGTAAAATAATCGCGCAGAGATAGTTACAATCGTCCAAGCCATAATACAAGAAATCATATCACACTAGACGAGATAGGCTCTATATGCTTAATCCTTTGAAGGCGTTGCTCGTCGCTAGTATGGTGAAGCGTCTCGTTTGCCTGTAAAAAAAAACGTGTACAATACTTTCTATGTACACTAATCAATATTTGATAAGATTTTTTTAGCATGTTACGAACTGAGAACCTTAGCAAATCGTATGATTCAAAAGTTGCAGTTCATGACTTGAATCTCAATATTGCCGCAGGCGAGATTTACGGTTTTTTGGGGCCAAATGGCGCTGGCAAAACCACGACCATTCGCTTGTTACTCGGCCTGCTTAAACCGACCAGTGGTCGTGTTTTTCTCTTTGATGACCCTATCACCGACGACATTATTTCGCTCAAACGTCGTATTGGTGTCGTGGCGGAGGAACCCCCCCCGGCGGGACGCATGACAGCCTGGGAGCTCGTTCGCTTTTTTGCCGATCTAAACCACGTGGCGCACCCTGAAGCACGTATGGAAAAACTATTTCACGCTCTTGACCTTTGGGATGTTCGTCTTGCGTTAGCCTCAGCCTATTCACGTGGGATGCGACAAAAATTGAGCCTGATTCGAGCCCTGATTCACACCCCAGACTTGCTCATTCTGGATGAGCCGGTCAGCGGTCTAGACCCCTTTGGCATTCGCCAGGTGCGTGCCGTGGTTGATGAGCATCGGGAACAAGGTGGGGCCGTCTTGATTTCAAGCCATATCCTTTCAGAGGTGGAACGATCAGCCAACCGAATTGGAATTTTGCATCAGGGACAGTTGTTAGTCGAAGATAATATTAACGGTATTCGTACCCGAATTGGCGACACAAATGTGGTTCATATCGAGTTATTGGAGATACCAGCAGCCCTTCCTGCCCAGCTGCAATCAATTCCTGAAGTGCAAAAAATCGAAACACAAGAAAATCAACTAACCCTGTATTTATCAAGTAGCCGTGATGCTCGTCCCGATATATTCCAGGCCATCGTGGCGACTGGAGGAACGGCCGTCACAATGAAGATGGAGGAGATAAGTCTCGAAGAAGCATTCGTTACCATCACCAATCAAAATGTTCAACAATTGGCAGGTGCCGGATGAGCGCAAATTTCTCTAGAAACGCGCTTCGCTGGCACACTATCCGTAGAATTGCCACACAGCAACCGCGCGATACACTTTTTGGCTGGGGGATATATATTACAGCCGCTATTGCTGTAAGTATTGCCGCCCTACAAATCTTCAACTCAGTCCGCTTTGTCGGCGAAAGCAGCCTCAATATTGAGGCCCAACCTTTTTTGCTGCCACTGCAAGTTGCCCTCAGCTTGGCAATGCTATTTGTGGCTATTGAGGCC
Organism: uncultured Anaerolineae bacterium; assembly: GCA_965368765.1. Classification (GTDB taxonomy): domain Bacteria; phylum Chloroflexota; class Anaerolineae; order Promineifilales; family Promineifilaceae; genus Leptofilum. Next base: position 11,134 of record CBDUOF010000126.1, read on the forward strand.
ACCCTAACAATTGCTCGACCGCGTGAACAAGGATCACTACAAGTTCTTTTCTTCGCCCCCATTGACGAATCGATCTTGATCGGTGGCAATTTCCTGGCTGGCCTACTCGTTTACATCTTGTTTGTTTTATTGACGCTGCCGATCTTGCTTCTGCTGGCTTGGATAACCAACTTTGTCATTCCACTCATTTTACTTTGGGCCATTATTCCTACAATATTGGCTGTGAGTGTCACTATCGCCTTTGGCCTGTTTGTGTCGGCGGCAGCGCCATCAGCCCGAGCCGCCGTGCTGATCTTAGTGGCTGGTATCCTCATATTGCTTGGGTTACAGTCAGCTTATACCGCTTTGCTGAATATTCCACCCACCAGCCGCTTTTTCGACGCACTCCTGCTTATCCGCACTATTTTGGCAAATCTACAGACGATTTTGTCATGGTTATCTCCATTTCGTATGCTTGATGTCATTCTCACTTCCGCTTTGAATAATGATTGGCTGGTGCTAGTCAGGCAGCTAGGGATTTCTCTAGCAACAACAGCAATTTGGTTATTTGCGGCCGTGCGTATGCTGCAGCGTAGAGGGGTGTTGCCATGAGGTTGTTGTCTTTGTCCAGACGCCGCTTGCGGTGGAGTCTGTTGATTTTGTTCCTGGTGTTGATGACGCCAGCTTTGGCATTTGCTCAAGCAACAGATCGGCAAGATACGTTTGTATATGGAATCAATGCCGGCATCCCTGATGCCGTCATCGGTACATTTGCGCCACCCGTTGTCGATACCATTTATCTCATGTCCACCGAAACCAGCATTCTTTCGCCGCGTATCACCAGCGTTTACTACTGGCCTATTACGAATGATTATCGCGCTTCCTGGAATGTGCTCAATGAGGTGGTTGAGGGTGAATTGGAAATCCTGCAGGGCCGGCAAACAGTGGAGACGATTGAGCAAACGACGTATACCATCCATTTTCATCGTGGGCAGGGAAGTACCAATAAACCTACCCTATACATTGGTGCTGAAGCAGCGGCGGCCAACGCCCAATTTGAGGCCGATCAGCTCGCCTATCGTGAAGCGACCCTAGCTTACCAAGAGGCTCGACAAGCGTGGCTCGCCTCAGCTCGCGAAGCGCAGCAGCAGGGCGTTCATCCTGATGATTTTCCGCCAGGTCCCATAGAGCCGCGCCCGCTTAACACGTTTAGCACTGGTCTAAATCGTGGCTTCCCAGTCAAGTTAGATGCTGGCACTTATCGCATTCAAACCAGGGCGGCTGATGGCACTATTGTGCCAGAAAGCGAACGTCGTCTGGTTGTGTTTTCGCCTCGGCGAACCGCGATCGGTTATGAGGTGATACCAGAGCAGCGCTGGACATTTCCTGAAGAATCCAACGATTTGGAAAGCGCCATTTTGGGTGCGGAGAACACGGCGGTTTATCTAAAACCATTCGTTACCCGCGAATATCCCTCAGCCGCTTATGCACGCCTGCAAGATCCGCAAGATGCCACCGTTTCACAAGCTGGCGAATGGACCTGGGTAGCTGGCGAACCAATAGAAGATGCCATACTGGAGCAGGTTAGTGGGGGTCGTGTATTAGAGCAGATTCCGCTGCAAGCGTACACTGTCAAGCAAACGCCTGGTGGTGAATATGGCTATGAAATTTTGGAATATGATAGCCGCACGCCTGAGCTAACCCCGCGAGTTGATTTTACCGGTTTTCGCCTACCACTTGCGAGCGATAACCGCAGCTTTTCGGTTAGGCTCCGTTCATCAGATGATTCTTTGCTGCTGGGGAGCAACCGTGCGGTGCGCGTTGCCGGCAGCAATTCGCCATTTTTGCTTGGGCTGATTAGCCTGTTGCCGCTGCTGGCAGGTGCCAGCATATTGTGGTGGCGACAGCAGCAGACATCCCGCATAAAATCGGTAGATAATGCAACATAACCTTGAGCAACGACCAAGTCGCATTTAGTCACGCAGCAGCGACAATGGCACATCCTTTCCCCGTTGCCTCAACCTGTGGCCCCATTGTTGACTGGGCTTATACGGCCGTAACAGCTGGTCTATCGTGATCGGGCTTACCGTTAGCAGCAATCGCCTAGTCTCCTCATTCAGTTTGAGTTCTTTGCGCCTCGCCAGGGCGTTTACTGGAGCGGTTTTGTTGGCATAAGCGCCGGATGGCTGCCTTGCAGTGCAGCCCGGTCACGGCCACAAACGCATCTAACATATTTGTTTCTGCTTGACGGTCTGCCTTGGGATATTTCGGTTGCAGACGCTGGACTAACTCGCGTTTACTATGTTGACTTATTTTCGCAACTATGACGGATGCGAAAGCAGCATTTTTTGTGATTCAACGACCCTTTCCCCTTGTTGGGCAACATTTTTTGAGGCAATTCACCTTCTTGCTTGATAAAATGGGCTATGCTATAGTTTGTTATCTACAGTTAATC
>CBDUOF010000127.1:0-13500 GCA_965368765.1 uncultured Anaerolineae bacterium
ATGAGTTCTCTACCAGCTTCTGGGCCAGTTGGGCCTGAGGTTCACTGTGGAACAGGTTGCTGACGTGGGTGAGCTTGGCCGCTTGCTGGGATACGGCCGTTACCCATTCTGGATCGCTGTGGCCCAGGGCGGTTACGGCAATGCCAGACGTAAAATCAAGGTATTTGCTGCCCTCAGTATCATACAGGTACATTCCCTCGCCGTGGCTAAAGACGATGTCGGGACGGCCGTAGGTCTGTAAAACATTTTCCCTTTCTGCCTGAATAATTTCCTGCTTGTTCATAAACTTGCCTCTCCCTTAACCGCTTGCTGGTTTCCCCGATTAATCTGGTCCGTTTGAGCTGGGTAATCAGGAAAATCAGCGCCGAGATCCGTTTTCGGACCTTCTTTATTTGATAAGGATGTAAATAAGGTGCCGCCATCAGATAGTAAACCCGCTAAATTGGTGATCTGGGTTTGGCCGACACCTTGTTCAATGGTGGACAAGGCGGCCTGCACCTTTGGCACCATGCCGTCGGTGATTGTGCCGTTGGCGATAAGCGTTTCTGTTTGGTCGGGCGTGAGATGGGGCAGGATACGGCCGTTTGCCAACACACCCGGCACATTGGAGACAAACGTCAATCGCTCTGCCTGCAGGGCCAGCGCCACTGCGCTGGCGGCATCGTCGGCATTGACGTTGTAGGTGTAGCCATCATAGCCGAGCGAGAGCGGCGAAAGCACCACGGTTAGACCTAAATCTATGAACTTGTGCAGCAGGTCGGCGCGTACCTGGCTAACTTCACCCACGTAGCCCAAATCGGCCGTGGGATGCTGCTTCTTCAGGCAGCGCAATATCCCACCGTCCACCCCGCTAAGCCCCACTGCATCTACGCCTGCAGCCAGCAGCGCTGTCACGATTTGCTTATTGGTTTGGCCGCTCAGGGCCATCTGAACCACGCTGATCATTTCACGATCCGTGACGCGCAGGCCGTCTACCTTGGTGGAATGCAGCCCAACTTTTTGCTGCAACGCCACAATCGCCCGCCCGCCACCGTGGACAATGATCTGGGGAACGGCCGTTTCCGCCACATAGTTTGCTAAACCCGTCAAAAATCCGGGGTCATCCAGTTCATTGCCACCAATTTTTAATACTTGCATTTTGCACCTCAAAATTACTAATTACCCTATTTCTAAATACCAAATTGCATCGGGTAATTACGAATTGGTTAGTAAGCCTAACGTTTCTTCAAGCCCAAACACCACGTTCATATTTTGCACTGCCTGTCCGGCTGCACCTTTCACTAAATTGTCGATTGCTGAAGTGATGATGAGGGTCGTTTCGCTGACCATCGTCAGGCCGATGACGCACTTGTTGCTGTGCGTCACGTGGGCCAGCGTGGCCAGTTCGCCTTCGGGCAGCAGGCAGACAAACGGTTCATTGCTGTACATCTGGCTGAATAACGGCCGTATATCATCGAGCGTCGTCGGTGCCGAAAAGTTGATGTAAATTGTTGAAAGAATGCCGCGTTCCACCGGCAGCAGATGAGGTGAAAAAATGAGTGATGGCGCATCTTCCCGGAACCAGTTCATCACTTGCTCAATCTCAGGCAGGTGGCGGTGGCTGCGGCCAATTTTGTAGGGCGAAAAATTATTTTGAACCTGGATGAAGTGGCTGTTTGGCTTTGGTGTTCGCCCTGCACCCGAAGTGCCAGATTTGGAATCGGCGATGATGGGACCAGTGACGGGGAGAGTTGATTTGAGCAACGGCCGTAACGGCAGCAAAATGCTCGTCGGGTAACAGCCAGGGGTAGCGACCAGTTTGGCTCCTGGCAACTCGTTGCGGGAAAATTCGGTGAGGCCATACACCGCCTTTGCCAGTAGGTGGGGGGCGGGATGCGCTTTGTCGTACCAGGCGGCGTAGGTGTCGGCGTCTTTCAGGCGGAAGTCGGCGCTAAGGTCAATGACGGTTACCCCGGCAGCCAGAGCGGTGACGGCCGTTTCTGCCGCCGCGGCATGAGGCAAGCACAAAAAAACGACATCGACCTCGCTCATGGGAGCCTTATCGCCTGAAACTAGTGGCAAATGTGGCGCTTGCGGATAAACATCAGACAACATTTTTCCGGCAAACGAGTGGGAGGTAGCGAAAACAATTTCTACCTGTGCGTGCCTCTGCAAAATCTTCACCAATTCGTAACCGGTATATCCAGTTGCTCCAAAAATCCCTGTTTTTATCATCAGCTATCTCCGTAGTTAGGTGCGGCGCACCTTGGCAAAAAAAAACCGCCAGACTCTCGTGAAGTCTGGCGGTTCAGGTTGCGCGTGTCTTAGGGTGACTCAGGCAAGCAAAAATTCCAGACGATGGGTCTGGCGACGACGGCGGCTAAAAAGTGGTGCTCGTGAGTCAAAATTTCTGTTCATGTCCGCAAGAATTTAGCAGATAAATTCTTGCTGTCAACGGCAAAATGATAATTTGGCACTTTTGCCTCTAAAATCGGTGAAACTTTGTGACATTTAACCAAAATGGAACGCGTAGCCAGTGGGTGGTGTACTATTTTGTACGTAATGGAATTTTGAGAACCAGTCAGGTTATTGTGAGGGTGAAAATGATGAAACGGATTAAATATTATGGGATTCTGTTTTTGCTAACGGTTCTGGGTTTGGTAAATGCGGCTTGTTCTGTCGCGGCTCAGACGGATACGGCCGTTGCCCAAAAGGAAATCGTCACCCCGACTGCTATGCCGACGTCTACCCCGATCCCAACGGCCGTAGCTGATGTATCACCTCCCAAAAGCTGTCCGATTACCCAACCGCCAACGGAGCCTTTTGTCCCGCCAGCACCTTATTCGGCGCAACCACCCAACGGCGAATTCTGGTACGGTTCCAACGATTTGTGGACGGCGCTGTGGCCGGAGGGTACCTGGCAGCAGTTGCCGAAATCGGAAGAGGGGTATGTGAACAAGCTGGTTTGGTTCCGTGAGGGGTATGTATGGACAGAGGAGCCGGAGCCAGATTTAACCTTGTCTGCGCGCCAACTTGATGGGGAGGCGGTGCTTGAACCCTTTATGCACGCCACGAATGGCTATCATCCAGACTATAATTCGTTTATGCTCACTGGGATTGAACTACCTGTGCTAGGCTGTTGGGAGATCACCGGGGAATACGACGGACATAGCCTGAGTTTTGTGGTTTGGGTCGCGCCTTAAAAATGCGTTTTTGCATAGAGTAGATAAAAAAAATGGCCGTCCTCAGGAGTATTGAGGAACGGCCGTCTTTTTCTCCCCTCGATAAGACACGTGCGCTATATCAGCAACGGTCGAATGTTGGCTTCTAAAGTGGTCAATGCGCTACGATAATTTAACCGCTCCAAAAATTACCCAAAGGATTTAGATCACTGATCGGGCCTATTGGCAGCGTTTTGTTTCCCCATCCAGAGACCATTTGCACATCCTGACTCTGGTTGTTTGCGCGTCTTGCACCAATCATACCTATCATCAAGATACAACTCAGGATAACGGCGGCTATGATTCGTTTAATTGATTGAGAATATGTCATTAGATTCCTATGCTCCCCTATCGAGTGTGTGCTGCGATAAGACCAGTAGATTTGTCAATATTTAAGGGTTTGTTCAAGCGCTTTTATCGTTAGTCAGAATAGTATTATGCTGCGCTTACAAAAATTGTTTCAAAAAGCCGGGCTCTGCGTCATTCAGCAACGTTGGCTTTATTTGAAATGTGGAATGCGGAGGGTTGGGGAGTCGGAAGTCTTTCTCCCCGGTGGTAATGGATCTGTTTTGCAGAGAAACGTGAGGGGTTGTTGAGATTCGTTTAGCCTGATACGGCCGTGCGCGTTTCTACATGGGCCACCTGGGGAAGTCCTTGCGCGGCACAGGCCCCTTGCTTCCCGGCGTCGCCCACGATGAGGTCGGCATCGTCATTGAGCCGCCGGAGCCAGAGCAGTATCGGCCAGCTGACAAGCGTCACGAGGCCGCCGGTGACAAAGCCAGAGGCGATAGAGCGTCTTTGGGCCAACCAGCCAAGGCCAGATTGCGACCCAATGCTCACCCCACTGGAAATCATCGAGCTAAACGAAATAAGGGTGGCTCGCTGGGCGGAGGGAATGAGCTGATGCAAAAAGGCTTGCTGTACCGGGCCCATTACGCCTAAAGCCACCATCGATAGTAAAAAGAAGGTTGCTGCCAGCCAAAATGAGTTAACCAGCCCCACACCAATGCTGCCAAGCGTGAAAACGGCCGTTGCCCACAGCATCAAAGTGGAGCGCTTGCCGCAAAACTGGGTGAGCCAGCTAACAATCCCGTTACCCACCATCATCGCCAGGGCGACCAATGCCGACATCACGCCAGCGACCCAAACGAGATCTTGCCCCAGAAGCTCTAAAAAGTATGGCTGCCAGGCGTAAAACCCCCAGGCCATAAATCCTGCTTGAATGGCAGACACAACCATGAGGAGCCGGACCGGCTGCTGTCGCCAGCCAAACGTGAGGCCAGATTTGGCAATCTTTTTCATTTCAGCGGGTAACGCTGCCAGGCTTACAGCTTGGGGTTTATAGCCAATATCGTGCATCCGACTGTAGGCGAAAATGAAAACCAGGACCAGCAACAGCACGCGCCCTACGAAGGGAGAGGCTAAATTCCAGTCACCGAGAAAGCCACCGCCAACGGTGCCCAGAAGCATAGCCGCACCGCTAACGAAGGCACTGCGGGCAAACACCTTGTCCAAATTACCCGCATATCCGGTTGATTGCAGAGCATCAACCAGCCATGCTTCCATGGCGCCAGAATAAAAGGTATAGCCCAGGCCCATGACGACCGAGGCGAGGATAAACAGGGTCAGATTTCCGCCGCTTTCGGCCACCAGTAAATAACCAACGGTTCCGATGGCAAGAATGGCGATGCTCAACAAAAAAGAGGCTCTGCGCCCCCGCGTGTCGGCTAAAACGCCTGTGGGTATTTCAAAAAACGCCATGCCTGCTGAAAAAGCGGCGTTGGCAATGAAGACACCCAAAATATCCAGGCCCGCATCGAGCAAAAAGAGTGTATTCACGCCCCAAATCAGGGAAGCAGACAGGGTGTACAGTCCTGCAAGGATTAAATAGTCGCGGATGATTTTTTCAGCTGTCAGAGCGCCCTCCTTTGCAAAACTCCTGTCAGGCGACTGAGATTGGGGCTTTTAGGCGCTCAGTCGCCACGACTTCGTCTTCAAAACCTGGGTGCTCGCACCCTGCGAAATCAAACTGTGGGCATGAAAGAGTTTAGATAGAAAGAGAGATAGTTTAGCGGTTGATCTTCTGCGGCAGTGAGCACGGCCGTTTCTGCCTGGGGCGTTGCGAGAACCACATCATAAATATTGATCTCATTTTGGCCGCTGCTGGTTTGGAAACGGCCGTTGCCATCGACAAAGTACAAAAAGAGGTCTTCTCCTGGTTTAGGCAGCTCAATGGGGGCTGTTCCGCCTGCGGGCAAAATGCCGCTCGTGAGCCGCGCCGACACATGGGCGTCTGTGGCACCATTTGGCCCGATGATGTCTCGCACCGTTGCGTCGCCAACGGCGCGTGGCGCCATGTCGTGCAGCTTGGTTTGCTCATAGTGTGGCGGCAATCCCCTATGCGCTACATCGGCCACAAACCAAATTTGAATGACACGGGCAAATTCATCCGTATAATTTTGCTCCTGGTGCTGAATGAAGTTACCGGAAAACATGCGCTGCACTTCGCCTGCTGTAATCACTCCTTTGCCACCGGTTGTATCTTCGTGATACAGCTGGCCGTCGATCACGTAGGTGAAGATCTCCAGCCCACGATGGGGATGCCAACCGAAGCCGTTGCGCGGTGCGATTTGGGTCATGTGGGCAGTCAGCATCCCGCTCAGACGCCGAAGCGGGCTATAACCGCCAACGGCAAAGTGAGACGTGAGCCAATGAACCGGGTGAATCACGGGGAAGGTGTCAGCGCTATAAAATTGCAGATCCCGGTTGATGGTTAGATCGGTGATGACACTTTCAAACATTGCGTTCATGACGCCTGCACCTTTATGAGAATTCCATTTTGGGAAGGATCCTGCAAAATGAGCCCATGATCAGCCCGCCTGGTCGCAATATTGTGCGCCTTCAAGCGCTTATGAACGGCAGCCAGGGCACTGTCGGAGGGCAAAATAATTTCGAAATGTCGTAAGCCAACCGCGCCGTCGGCGGGTGGTGGAGCCCCTTTACCTGCCCAGGTGTTGAGGCCAATGTGATGGTGATACCCACCAGCAGATACAAAGCCAGCAGCGGAACCGTACCGCATCATGCGCTCAAAACCAAGAACGGCACTGTAAAAATCTTCCGCTTCATCCAGGTCACGGATGTGCAGGTGGATGTGGCCCATTTTGGTGCCGGGGTGGATCCCCTGCCACTGCGGCGAACGGCCGCTTAACTCTCCCATCAGATTCTGTAAATCTAGCGGCAGGGTATTCATTTGTAGACGGCCGTTTTGCATGGGCCACTCATCGCGCTGGCGATCGCGGTAAATCTCAATGCCGTTTCCATCTGGATCCGACAGATAGATCGCTTCGCTGACGCTGTGATCTGAAAATCCTCCCAGCGGCGTTTCGGTATCGACCAGGTTTTTGAACGTTTTGGCAAGCTCCAGGCGGCTTGGTACCAGGAGGGCAAAGTGATAGAGACCAGTGGTGCCCCGGGGTAGGGTGGCTCCAGGCGATGCTACTAATTCAAGAAGCGGCCGTTCGGCCGTGCCTAAAATTGCCTTATTGCCTTCCTGACTGAGAAGGTGCAAGCCGATATTTTGCGTGTAATAGGGCAGTGAGCGATTGAAATCTGAGACATGCAGCGAGACTGTGCCGATTTGGGTTTGGGCGTCTATCGTTTCCATATGTGTATCTTACCGTCTTGTAGGAGTTGTGAAAAGAAAGAGTGGTGAGGAGCAAAGGCCCACCACTCTTTTCTTTTGCTAAGGGAAGCTAATAATTGATATTACGCTAATTCGGATTCGGCAACCTTCACCAGTTCCAGCTCAATTTCGATGTTGATTTTGTCGCCTACCAGAACGCCACCAGTTTCGAGGGTTTGGTTCCAGGTCAATCCCCAATCTTTGCGGTTGATGGCGGCATTGGCGGAAAACCCGGCACTTTCCGAGCCCCAGGGGCTTTTGGCAGTGCCAGCATATTCAACATTTAGCACAAGCTCTTTAGAAACGTCTTTAATCGTGAGTTGGCCGTAGAGACGGCCGTTATGCTCATCAATTTGCTCAACTCGCGTGCTAACAAACTTCATGGTTGGGTATTTTTCCACATCAAAGAAATCGGGTGATTTTAAATGGCCATCGCGCTTTTCATCGCCTGTGTCGATGCTGCTTAAATCGACCTCAATATTGACCGTCGTGTTGCTGGGATCTCCTTCATCAAAGTTTACGCTGCCGCTAAATGCTTCAAAGCTGCCGCGCACTTTAGAAATCATCATGTGTCGAGCTGTAAAATAGATGTGTGAATGTGAAGAATCAATTTGCCAAGACATTGTTGTATAATCTCCTTGTATCTTATCGATATGTTTTGAAATAAGGCTTAACTTTTCTGTAAGTGGACTTTAGTCCGCTTGCGTGCTAAGATATTAGCGGACTTGAGTCCGTTTGTCAAGGGCAGAACATTAAATCAGTGGTAACTGGCTCTTTCTGACGCTTTCTATCATAAATAATGAAGGGATATCCCGTACTGTATTTACAAATTTGCCAAAATCCTATTTACTGTAAGAGAAATATCTCGATAACTGCCTTTCTGAGAAAATGAAATGAATAAACCACAAGAGAATACAATTTCCCTGGGACCAATCGATGAAGCCGGCACGACGACGCGTCAGGAGCGACGAGACGCCGCCGCCAATCGGGCGCTCATCCTGCAGACGGCCGAAAAGCTGTTTGCCGAATCAGGCGTGCCGAATGTGAATATGGCAGAGATTGCTCAGGCTGCCGGGGTGGGCAAGGGGACGCTTTATCGTCGCTTTACTAATAAAGCGGAGCTGTGCCTGGCACTGATGGATACCCAGATGATGGATTTTCAAAATGGGATGCTGGCACGCATGCAGCAGATGTCAGCCCAAAACATATCTAAGTTGACCCAGTTGGATCAATTTATAGATGCGCTGGTTTACTTTACTGATGCCCATGCGCCGCTGCTGTGCGAGGTTCAGCGGGCTGGTTTGCTGCAAGAACAAGAGCCGGATGGGCTGGAGCTGCCCCATTTTTGGCAATATCTGACGGTGAATGGCTTACTCAAAACGGCCGTAACCAATGGGGAGCTACCCGCCAATCTCGATGTAGATTATTTTGCCGATGCCTTGCTCGCACCCCTGAAGGCAGACATCTTTTACTTTCAACGGGAAGTGCGTGGCTTTAGCCTGGAGCGTATCAGTGCCGGACTGCGATTGTTGATCTCTGGCCTGCGCTACTGCGATAGCACGGCTTAAATTTGCCCCTTTTTGATGCGACAACACAGCGAAAATAGAACAGATCGTAGTTTGATGAAACGCATGAATCGGCCGTTTCTCACCTTTTTCCTGGTGCTCTTCATGGCTTATTTAGCTACTGCTGGCTGGCAGCAGTCAGTGACGGCAGCCCCTTCCGATGCCACGGATTTCCGGGTTGTTGGCACGCCGCCGAGCAGCCAGCCGGCCTACGGCGTTAACTTCATCAGCTGGGCAAAAGGTACGGCGGTTGGCCAAACCCGATATGACAACGGCAAGGCAACCGGTGCTACCTGGAACCGCTGGCCACTCTATTGGTATGATATCGAAACGTCTGACGGCGTTTTCGACTGGGGCAGTCAGGATATTGCCGTGGAAAATGATTTGCAGCAAGGCTTCCGGCTTAATGCCATTTTGCTCGGGACGCCTGCTTTTTATACGACTAGCGTCACGGCGTTGTCTCAGCTGCCGCGGCCTGTTCCAGGACGGCCGTTAAGCATCGATGCTGTGAATGCAGCCACGCCGCAAGGGGTATACAGTGCCGTATTCAGCGATGGAAGTGACGTTTTGGCTGAGGGCAAGCAAATCAACCCTGAGAATCGGTGGGCGCGTTTTGTCTATACGGCCGTCTCCCGCTACAAACCCAGTGGTACTTTGGCCCAGGCCAACGGCTGGCCCGCCGGGCAGGGGGTCAGCCACTGGGAGCTGTGGAACGAGCCCGATCTCAGCAGCTTTTGGGATGGCACCACGGCCGATTATGCCCGCCTGCTTCAAGTTGGGTATCTGGCAGCCAAACTTGCCGATTCGAACGCCAAAATTATCTTTGGCGGTCTGGCCAATGAGAGCACCAACCTCAGCTTTTATAGTGACGTAATGACCATTTATGATGCTGATCCCAATGCTGTCAGCTTTGATTACTACCATGATATTTTCGCTACCCACAACTATCTGTACGCCTGGCGCTCCTGGTACCATGTGTGGCGCGCCGACAATACCCTGGCCAGTCGTAATCTAAATAAACCGATTTGGCTCAATGAATCAGGCGTACCGGTATGGGATGAATACCCCGGTCCGGTCTGTGAATCGACAAGCCCATTTCGCGCTTCGAGAAGTGAACAGGCGGACTTCATTTTTCAGAGCGCTTTATATGCTACCTATGCTGGAGCAGAAAATATTTTCTTCTTTCAGCTTTATGATGATTGTGGCAACCAACCAGGCGGTACGAACTTTACCCCGGTTAGCAGTTGTACCGGGGATCCGTTACTAGATCCGGGCGGAGACGCATTTGGTCTGTTTAGCAATGTCAGCGATCCAGCGGTTTCTGGCTGCTATTGGGAGCATCCCAATGGCGGATCGCCTCGGCCTGGTTTTACAGCGTTTCAGCTGCTGACAGCCTATTTTACGGACGTCGTGCCACTTTGGCGACAGCGGCCCGGGAGCGGCGATCCAGTGAACGGCCCGCAGGAGTGGCTTGCCTTTTATCAACCTGCCACGCAATCCCGAATTTTGGGCCTGTGGGCGCGCTTTGGCAGTGAAGAGACGGCCGTTATCCCCACAACAAATGCCAACGGGACCGCCTTGCTCATCTGGCCAGATGGTATTACCCAAACGCTCACGGCAACGAATGGTCTCTTTACCCTGACACTACCGGCAGCTACCAACCAGAATGCCATTTGGGATCCCACACTGTACCCAATTGGGGGGCGCCCCGCGCTTTTGATTGAGCAAGACACCTTGCCACCACAGGTCACGATCAGTGGGCCGGCGGTTGCTACGACACAGATCGAGCTAAGTTGGGACGGCAGCGATGACGGCAGTGGTCTCGTAGGCTATGATGTGCTGGTATCGGTGGACGGAGGGGCGTTCACGCCCTGGCTGACGGCAACAACGGCCGTTTCGGCCAGCTATTTGTCAGAAGTTGGCCACAGCTATCAATTTATCGTGGTAGGGCACGATCGAGCCGGTAACCAGTCCAGCACCAGCCCCGTTTCGGTTGTGGCCGTTGATTTGTCGCAAACGATCTATTTGCCCATCGTTTATCGCTGAATGGTGGAACAAGATGCGTGACAATGCTACGCGGGCTGGTTAGTACAAAAGGAATGAGGTTTAGGCATGAGCCGTCGCAAGCGAAAAGTTGTATATTCATCGACAGACGATGATTTTATTGTGCGGAAGCCAGTAGATAAAGGACGGAAAACGGCCGTGTCTCGCTCACAGCCTCCGGGCGACCAAACTATCTCCATTCAGCGCGAGAAAAAAGGGCGTGGCGGCAAACAAGTTACCGTCTTGCAAGATTTTCGACTAAGCAGCAAGGCGATTGAGAAGCTGGGAAAGCAGCTCAAAAAAGCGTGTGGCAGCGGCGGAACCGTAAAAGATGGCGGTATCATTGAGATTCAGGGAGACCATCGCGAGAAAATAGCTGAATTGTTGCAAAAACAGGGATTCAAAACCAAATTTGTGGGCGGTTAAAGAGTATCTATTAGTTGGGCCTTGGCGAGTGATGCCCAGTATCCAGAGCCCATTCTCCGTATGCCTTCTCCGGCAAAGCAAACTGTTCCGGCAAGCTAACTTCATCCCCAGAAAATGGCAATGTTAGGGAAAATAGTGCCCCGCCCAGGTCGCTCTCGCGAACAATGAGACTCCCATTGTGTGCTTCAACGACCATTTTGCAAAACGTTAGGCCGAGCCCCGCGCCGCGCCGTTCACCACCTTCTACCTGCGCAAATTTCTCAAAAATGCGCTCGCGCTCATGCACAGGTACACCTGGGCCACTATCTGCAACCATCATAACAAGCTCATTTTCTTGCCGTATGATGCTCACTTTTACGGTGCCGCTTTCCGGCGTAAATTTCAGGGCATTGCTCAAAAGATTGGCGAAAACACGGGTGATTAGGCCCCTGTCTACCCGTATCTGAGGCAAATTGTGACCATGGCTAAAGGTAAGCGTTTGTTTGTTGGTACTGGCCATAATCCGGCTTATCTCAATTTGCTTATGCAGCAGCGAGACTGTATCGGTTAACGTTTTCTGCAAATTGAGGGCGCCAGCCTCTAGCCGCTCCACGTCCAGCAAATCATTAATCATCTGCAAAATATTTTGCCCAGATTTTTCCAGATTGGTGATCAGTCGCTTTTGTGTATCAGTCAGGCTCCCCAGATGGTCTTTGCTCAACAAACTCATACCGCTCAAGATAACGGTAAGCGGGCTTTTAAGATCATGAACAATAAGTTGGGTTAGTTCACTGCGGAGATACTGTTCTCGGCGTAAGGCATCTGTGCGCTCATTGATAAGCTTGTTGAGGTAGAAAACGATGACATAGAGCACAATGAAACTGAGCGTACCCTGGGCAATGCTCAATGGGATAAGCGAGGTGCGATTGACGCCGCTTCCGCTGCTGAGCCAGCGGAAGCCAATCTCGACACTGGCCAGAGAAAGCCCGGCAATGAGGATACTGCCTAGCGCGGCAAAATAACGAGAGAGTTGGATATCCTGTGAGGTCTGGAACGTATTGAGGATAGCGGAAAGGGCAACGATGAGGGCAGTGATAACGAGTGGATCGTACAGGAGCCAACTCAGCTGACCAGCCATGCCCAGGGCTAGAGCAAGTTGGGCCTCTGCGAGCAGTAAAAACACCACTGCTAAACGGCCGTTAATCGTCTTGTTCCCGTACCAATTCAGGACGCGTGCCCGCCAGGCTGTCCAGGTGAGTAATGAAATGGAGATGGCTGCTAGCAAGTTGGGCAGAATGGGATCGAGCATCTGTAGCTGATCTAGGATGTGGGGAAAGCCAAAAGCCAGCGTACCAAAGCCGGTTAACAGCAAAAGCCCTGTAAGCCAAAGCAGTCGGCGATACTTTACAATTTTTGCTTCTACTCCCTGAGGCCAATCAATTGCGGAAGCGGCAAAAAAGAGACCGCTCACGGGTAGGCTAAGTCGAATAGACCAAATAAATGCCGGATTGGTTCCCCCTGGGATCATAATATTGGGCGTGGCGAGACTGCTAAACAAAAATAGAATGGAGAGAACGATAAATCCGATGGTAAGAAAGATAGAACGGGCGGTGGTTTTTTCACCCAGGGCACTGTTGGCAAATAGCGCGGCGATAAGGGCGATAAAGCTGGCAAATGCCCCGAAATAATATTGGATGAGGCGGGAATACCATGATAGACTCCAGACGTGCAAGTCTAAATCTGGCACAAGCCGCAGCAAGGCGAGCAGTACCAATGGGATAGTTAGGAAAACGGCCGTAACGGGCCGACGCTTTATATGGACAATAACCTCACTCATACCCTGTTATTGTACGTCTTTCACTGTCTATTTGGCTTACGGCTTAGTGAATAAGTTGTTAAAGATAGTACTGTGGTTCTAGCTTTTTTGCTGGCGTAAAAAAGGAACACGTAGGCAGCTAGCAATCTTGCAATGACATGGTGGAGGGCAAGATGAACCCATTAATGATAGAGATACCCTATTCGTTTGAGACTGAGCGCCTCACCATTCGGGGGCCGTTGCCGGGGGATGGTGACAAAGTGCGAACGGCCGTTCTCGAGTCTCACGAAGCCCTGAAGCAATGGATGCCCTGGGCGGTTGATGTGCCGAGTGCCGAGGAATACGCAATTCGCGTTCGCCAGGGCGAGCTCAAATATTTGGGACGTGAGGACTTTTGGCTGCTTCTCTTTCTTAAAGGAACAGATACCCTCATCGGTAGCAGTGGATTACACAATGGCGATTGGCGCATTCCTAGCTTTGAAATTGGCTACTGGTTGCACACAGAATACACCGGGCGAGGTTATATTACCGAAGCAGTGAACGGTATTTGCCACCTTGCCTTTACTTATTTGAAAGCACAGCGACTGTTTATTCGCTGTGACGCCGATAATGAGCCGAGTGCGGCCGTTGCCAGACGCTGTGGGTTTACATTTGAAGGCACCCACGCGCATGATGCGCGCCATCACTTAACGGATCAGCTGCGCAGCACACACTACTTTGCCAAATTGGCGAACTGAGTTTGGCTAGCGAAAGTTGCGACCCTTATTGCGGCTGTTATAATCCGCCAGC
>CBDUOF010000128.1:0-13494 GCA_965368765.1 uncultured Anaerolineae bacterium
CAGTTGACTGGCAAATCCAGACTTGATGAATTAGCAAAAAAAATGTCAAAGGCTGCTCCAGAAAATCGAATTGATATATCTTTCCACAAATCAGATATAAAAGTGTTGCTAGAAATGAAGCAGAAATGTAATGAAATGAACCAATCTATCGAAACACTCCGAGGCATATTCACTGATTTTGGATCAACAGTAAGGCTATACTAACCACGCTTTATTCCAGGCTTGACGTGGGAACGAGAGAAACAAGAGGATTTATATGATTGATGAAGCAGCGTTGGCTGAACTTTCGGTAGCAGAATTTCGGGAGACAGCGGCAAATATCGAGTCCGAAGTTGGCAAAGTAATTGTGGGCCAGGCCGACGTGGTGCGGACCGTGCTGGTAGGTATCCTCAGCGGCGGGCACGTCCTGCTGGAAGGCGTGCCGGGGCTGGGCAAAACGATGCTCATCCGCACGCTGGGGCAGGTGCTGCGCCTGGAATTCAGCCGCATCCAGTTTACCCCCGACCTGATGCCCGCCGACATCACCGGCACGGAAATCATGGAAGAGGCAGACGGCCGTCGCGCTTTTCGCTTTCAACAAGGGCCGGTCTTTGCCAACCTGATTTTGGCCGATGAAATTAATCGGGCCACGCCTAAAACCCAGTCCGCCATGCTGGAAGCGATGCAGGAGAAAACGGTAACGGTGGCCAACCACACCTACCCGTTGCCAGAACCATTTTTTGTCCTGGCGACGCAAAACCCCATCGAGCAGGAAGGCACCTACCCGCTGCCGGAAGCGCAGCTCGACCGCTTTCTCTTCAAAATCAATGTTCCCTTCCCCACGGCCAATGAACTCACGGAGATTTTGGCGCGCACCACGGGTAAGAGCATTCCCGACCCTGACGTCGCCGCCGACGGGGCGCGGCTTATCGCCATGCAGGCATTGGCGCGGCAGGTGCCCATTCCCAGCCACGTGAGCCAATACATCAGCCAGCTGGTCGTGGCGACGCACCCGGGCAGCAGCCCTGCACCACTGGTGAACCAGTACGTACGCTACGGCTCCAGTCCGCGTGGCGCACAGGCGTTGGTGCTGGGAGCCAAGATTACGGCATTGCTAGACGGCCGTCTCAACGTTAGCTTTGAGGATGTGGCCACAGTGGCCCCCGCCGCCTTGCGCCACCGGCTGCTGCTCAACTTTGAAGGCCAGGCGGAAGGGATTCGGTCTGATGATGTGGTGGCCGATTTGCTGGCGACGGTGCCTAGAGAGTGAGAAGTAAAAAGTGATAAGTGAAAAGTAGCCCACTTGTTACTTTTCACTTATCACTTTTTACTCAATAACCATGACCATTTTTGACGAATCCACCCTACGCAAACTGGAACAGCTCACCTTGGTGGCCGAGCGCGTGCGCGTGGGGGTGATGAAAGGCGACCGGCGCAGCAGCAAGCGGGGCACCTCGATTGAGTTTGCCGATTATCGCAACTACACCAAGGGCGACGACCTGCGGCGGCTGGATTGGAATGTGTATGCGCGGTTGGAACGGCCATTCATTAAATTGCTCGAAGAAGAGGAAGACCTGGCCGTGCACCTGCTGGTGGATGCCAGCGCCAGCATGAATTGGCCGGAGGTTGACGATGATGAAAATAAGCTGCGCTATGCCCTGAAACTGGCCGGAGCGCTGGGGCATATTGGACTGACGGCAGGAGATTTAACGGCCGTTACCCTCCTCAGCAGTGGGGGCGACCACACCTGGGGGCCGTTTCGGGGCCAGCAAAACTCGCTGCGTCTGCTGCAATTTCTGGAAACGGGCAGCGGCAGCGGCATCACCGATTTAAACCAATCGCTCAAAAATTACGCCCTGCGTGGGCGACGCCCCGGCTTGCTCTTTGTCCTCAGCGACCTGCTATCGCCTAATGGCTACCAGGATGGCCTCAACGCCCTGCAAGCCCGTGGCTACGAAGTTGGCCTCATTCACTTGCTCAGCTCGGACGAGATTGAGCCACCCGTCACGGGCGATCTCAAACTGGTGGACATCGAAACGGGGAACGATGCTGAAATTACGCTTGATCCGACGACGCTGGATTTGTACCGTGAACGGCTACAAGGCTGGCAAAATGAAATCGCCACCTACTGCGCCAATCGCCACATACACTACATCCCCCTCACCACCGACCTTAGATGGGAAAAACTGGTCATGCAAACCCTGCGGGTTAAGGGCATTGTGAACTAAACATTAGGCAAGTTGACAATACCGGGGGCTAGAGTATATACTTATTGTATATACAAATGGAGGTTAGGTGATGCAAAAAGCAACATTGTTTAAAAATGGAGGGAGTCAGGCTGTTCGCTTACCCAAAGCCTTCCGCTTTGAAGGGACTGAGGTATTTATTAAAAAAACGGCCGAAGGCGTGCTCCTGATTCCCAAAGAGAAACATATCATGCTGATGTGGCAAGAGTGGCTAGAAAATCTTGCCAAGTTTGATGAACAAATTGAAATTGAGCGCGGCGGTGCGCCCCAAGAGCGTGAGGGGTTCGATGAAATATTTCCTTGATACAAATATTTGTATCTATGTCATTAATAAACGGCCGTCTGCCATCATCGCTAAATTTACAGAATTCCCGCCGCAAGAACTTGGCATATCAGCCATTGTTGTCTCAGAACTTCGCTACGGCGTCGCCAAGAGTCAACAAGCAGAACGAAATCAGCAACTTCTGGATGCGTTTTTACGGCCGTTTCAAATTGTCCCGTACGGTAAAAAGGCCGCGCAAGCGTATGGCACCATTCGCGCCGAATTAGAAAAAAAGGGGCAACCTATTGGACGGGAAGATTTACTCATTGCGGCGCATGCTGTTTCCGCTGATCTAACACTCATCACCAATAATGAGGACGAGTTTCGGCGCGTGCCTAATCTACGGGTTGAGAATTGGGCAGCATGACAACAAACTTAACGGAATTGCCTAAAAATTGTCCTTTTTAACCCCCCTTTTTCTTTTGCTGGGTTTGCTAGCTGCACCCATCATCATTTTGTACATGCTGCGGCTGCGGCGGCGCGAGGTAATGGTGAGCAGTACGTTGCTGTGGCAAAAGCTGCTGCGCGACCGGGAAGCCAACGCCCCCTGGCAAAAGCTGCGGCGCAATTTACTACTGATTTTGCAATTGCTTATTTTGGCCGCGCTGGTGTTTGCTTTGGCACGGCCGTTTCTACCCACCCCCGCCATCATCAGCGGCAGCGTCGTCGTATTGCTCGACGCCTCCGCCTCCATGCAGGCCACCGATATTGAGCCAACCCGCTTCGACGCCGCCAAGGCTGAAGTGGCCCAACTCATCAACGATCTTAGTGGCAGCAGCCAGATGACGCTTATTAAAGTGGGGCAAACGCCCGACGTATTGGCTGCTGCCACCAACGACCGCACTCAGCTGCAACGCGCCCTCGATGCCGCCCTGCCCGACCCCGCCCCTGCCGCCTGGAACGCCGCATTGGCTCTGGCCACGGGAGCGGCCCAGGGCTTCCGCGATGCCCGCATCGTCATCATTTCCGATGGCGGCGTGCCATCCGATTTGCCACCCTTGCCTGTGGAATACATTTATCTGCCTATTGGTGAAAGCGGCGAGAATTTAGCTATCACCGCCCTGGCAACAAGGGTTGAAACAACCCCAGAGACCGAGGGTGGCATTCAGCTCTTTGCCAGCGTACAAAATGAAGGGGTGCTAGACCGGGAAACGTTGCTCAGCATCGATCTGGACGGTACGCTGTTTGACTCGCGCCGCCTGACGGTGCCAGCAGGCAGCAGCGTCAACGCCACCTGGGACTTGCCGCCGGGCACAGGCACCATCGAAGCCCGTCTCAGTGACAACGAGGGCGACTTTCTGCTGCTGGACGACACCGCCTGGGCTGTGCATGAAGGCGGCGTCAGCAATCGCACCCTGCTGGTTACAAATGGCAATCTCTTTTTGGAGCAAGTGTTTACCGTTCTGCCCGGCATCGAAGCGTTTAAGGTGCCGCCAGGCAGTGATTTGCTCGATGCCGAAGCGTTTGACTACGATTTGGTCATTTTTGATGGCGTGCCTTTGCCGGAACCGCCTCCCGCGGCCGATATGCTCATCATTAATCCCCAGCCTGGGGGCGAAGGCGGTTTGTTCACCGTCAACGGCACCTTTTCCAACACGATAACGACCCGGCTAGAGGAGTCGCCGCTGCTGCAATTTGTGGTGTGGAGCGAGGTAGATGTGCGGCAAGCCCAGCAGATTTCAGCACCGTGGGCGCAAACGTTGGTGCAGGCAGAAGGTGGGCCACTGGTGCAAATAGGGGAGCAGAATGGCTACCGTATCGCTATCCTTTCCTTTGATTTGCGCGACTCTGATCTGCCGCTGCAAATTGCATTTCCCATCTTAATGGCTAATATTACAGGCTGGCTCAGCCCGGGACGCGCCTTTGATGCCCCGACAGGACTCCAGCCGGGTGACCCGGTGGCGGTGGTTCCGGGGGCCAGCACTGCGGCCGTTCTCGTCCAAAAACCAGACGGCAGCCGCTGGACAGCCGAAGTGGGCGAAGAAGATTTGTTCTTCACCGAGACGGATACGCCTGGCTTGTACACCGTCCTGCTGCGTGACGCAGCGGCGGATCGGCCCGCAGGTAGCTTTGCCGTTAACCTTTTTAGCCCGGCTGAATCGGCCATTCGCCCAGCCGATAGTTTGCCAATTGGGCAAACCGTCGTGGAAACCGAAGATGAAGGCGACGTGGGCCAACGCGAACTATGGCCCTGGCTGCTGGCCATGGCCGTAGTGATTTTGATTGTGGAGTGGTGGGTGCATCATCGCGGTACCCGCTGGCCCAAACTGCCCACCGTTGCCGCATTCAATCGCTTTTGGCAACGATGAATTTACATCAAAGATTTTTATGAGTGAACAAACCAGCCTGGAAACAGAACCGATAGCGAACCCCCGTTTGTGGTGGTGGGTTTTGGCTGGCCTGGTGATTTTACTGTTAATCTGGCTGGGCTTGGAGTTAGGGGGCCCGCGCCCGTTAAAGCCGCTGCGCGACACGGCCGTTCCCCTCAATATCACCATTAACGGCCAACCCTTATTGGTTAATTTCGACGCTCTGAACGACAATCCGTCTGATTATGTTAATGTACGCATTCGGGTTAGTGGCAACTATTTGCGTCTGGAGCCTACCAACTGCACACCGTTCAGCGGGCCACGCATTCAGTGGGGGCTGGTGGCCGAAGGGCTGCAGCTCAATGCCAAAGGATTCGAGACGATTGTGCTGCCAATTGTGGCGAACAATACCCAAATGACGCTGGAAGGCATTTGGCGACGCTACCCAGGCCCGGCTGGCTGTGGCAAGGAGCCTGACACTGGCTTGTGGTATCTGGATGTGGAGCAAATTGTGCAGCCCAATCCACTGGTAGCAGGAACCGCCACCCCCGCTGCAGTATTGTCCATTACCCCACCTCCGTTCCCGGGCACAGCAACAGCCACAGTGGCTGGCTCATTGCCGCCTGCAGTTGGCACGCCCATCCCCAACGTGACGATAGTGGGGACGGTGGTGGTGAGTACTCCGATTGGAACCCTCGGTACGCCAGGCACGACCGTACCCGGAATCCCAAGCCCTACCAGTACCGCAACGGCAACCCCTACCCAACCCGGTATCGGCAGCACGCCAACGGCCGTATTAAGCACACCAACCCTAAATCCCAGCGGTACGCCAACGGCCAGCAGCACCCCAAGTAGCGGCACCACTGTGCCCACACCTACAAATCCGCCACTTGTCACGGCAACGCCTGGTGATGGCTATCCTGCGCCAACTGTGGGACCATCACCGACACCATACCCTTAACCAGGAGCAGCCATGAATTTGTCTTTTGTCCCTTCCGTAAAGCCCCCCAGCCCATCTGCTCCGGGCAGCATTGCTGCGCCCGCCTTCTGGTTTATTTTTCGCAACAGCGAGTTACTCGTGATAGACAAGGGAGAGTCAGCCGTCTTGCCAACCAGCGCCGACGGGTTCGATTTAATGCGACAACATTATTTGGGGCACGTTGCCGGGGAAACGGCCGTACACTGCTACACGGCTGAAGTGGCAGCCAAAACAGAGGCGCCAGTAGGCATGCAGTTCGCCGGATTACGCCAGCTATTTACGCGGCTGCCCACCACTCAATTGTGGCTGGCCGGGCGTGCTGTGCAAATTATTGACTGGGATCGCACGAATCAATTTTGCAGCCGCTGCGCCACCCCCAACCAAATTCTGTCCCATGAACGGGCTAAAAAATGTCCGAATTGCGGGCTAACCACGTATCCACGCATTTCTCCAGCGATTATTGTACGAGTTGATCGCTTATTGGATGGCGTGCCCCATTTGCTGTTGGCCCGAAACCGTAACTGGCGGGCAAATTGGTACAGTGTGTTGGCCGGATTTGTTGAGCCGGGCGAGACGCTGGAAGATTGCGTTCATCGGGAAGTGTTTGAAGAAGTGGGCCTGCGTTTGAAAAATGTGCGTTACTTTGGCAGTCAGCCGTGGCCTTTCCCCAATTCGCTCATGGTAGGCTTTACGGCCGAATACGCCAGCGGAGAGTTTGTGCTGGAAGAAGAAGAGATCGAAGACGCCAACTGGTTCACCGTAGACACCCTGCCCAATCTCCCCTCCAGCATGAGCATTTCCCGACGATTAGTGGATGCCTTTATAGAAGAAGTAAGCGGTAAAAAGTGAGAAGCGTACCTCCTTTTTACTTAGCACTTTTTTTAACTTAATCCCCAAAGAGACGCACTTCCTGCGGTGCATTGGCCGGAGCACACCATTGCAGCAGTTCTGGCATGTCCCGATTTTTCGTCTCGTCGCTGTGCTGCACCCGGCTAGGAACAAGGCGCAAAAAAGTCAACTGCTCGTCGGCACGCAGCAGTCGTTCCGATTCGCTAAAGACGGGAACCCAGGCGCCAGTGTTGACATACCATTGACGATGAGCCGGCTGATCTTTGTCCGTTGGGGGCAGCGGGTGGGCGTTGGCCGCATGGTCGTGGCCAAAAATAAAGTAGCGCACGCTGCTGTAGCCGGGATGGGTACGGCCGTTTAACAAGCGGGCAATCCGGGTGGCTCCCACAAATAGATAATGCCCCTCCAGTAGTTGATCCAGCGACTGCATCATGCCCGTGGCTGTGTAGCCAAAAATGATTGCCAGCAGCACCGCAATAACGGCAGGCCAATAAATCCCCAGGGCAATCACCCGCACCGCCACAAAAAGCAGCACGATTGTGAGCAACACAAGCGCTAAGCTGCCGCCCAGTCGCCCAAGCGTCCGCCAGGTAGATGCCGAAATTGTTTCTCGACTATGGGCCTGAAGATCGTGCACAGCCTTGAGAAAGGGATCGGCCACTTCTGGCATTGGCGCTTCTTTTTCCCGCCGCTTAACTTTCTTATTCACCTGCCGTCGTGCTTTTAAGTATTGTGGCAGCAGCTTCCAGACAAAAGTCGTTAACTCGCCCGGAGCGTGACGCAACAGCCAAAAAACATAGCGGGAAATCGGCTTCATGTTGTCGGCAAAGGGATGAATATGCTCCACGCTGTTGAAGAAGTAACGGACAAAAAGTGAACCCGAGGGCAGTTCGATGTAATCTGGATTATCGGTTAGGCGCGGGTCTTCAAAATTGCGGAAGGCGTTGGCCGGTTCAAACTGACAGCCATGTTCGGTATAAAACAGCCCTGGCTCATACAAAAATGAGGGGGGAAAGGTAACATGGGTCTGCACATGGGCTAAGCTCAGCTCTTCTGGCATCCCCTCTAAAAGGGGCAGCAAGGCCTGATCATCATCGGGAACGGCCGTTTGTCGCCACTCTTTATACGCCTGCTGCACCGCTTGCCGCAGCCGCAGTTGGGCTTTGGGCCAAAATAGCTCAATGTCGTGATTCCCTTTCATCAACACCAGCTCATTGCCTGGCTGAGCCACAAACCAGGCCAACGCTTGAAAAAAGGTAGGGTGCCCCTGGGCAATACGCCCAACTTTCCACACAATTTCTGGCGATGAGGTGCCCAAACCAAAATCACGCTCATTCTGGCTCAGCTCCTCGTAGGTGCGCACCCCTTTTACGCCAAACAGCTCATCACCTGGGGCAGGCTTAGAGATCACCTGTAAAAAGTCGAAGATATCGCCATTGATGACCAGTTTCCAGGGGATGTTGTAATATTCAACGGCCGTTTCCCGGTGGCTTAGCTGACCATGATGGGCTAAAAATTGAGCAAAAGCCACGTCTTGAAAAAAATCTTCATTGCGATGAATGAGTCCATTTTCGGGATTGCGCCCTTCACTGAGGTGAAAATCGCTGACAAAGAGATAGTTATAGTCTTGCGCCATCTTACTCACTCCAACATGTTATTGATTGTGGGGTTGAATCACTGGTTTTAGCAAGGACAAATCGTAAGAAAATAAGAATGATTGATCCGTTACAGTCTGCTGTTGTGCAAACAAATACGGTCGTTACGATGACTACGCTGCAGAGAAACCCTTCTTAAACAAGCAACGCATCCGCATCGTAGCAAAAGTATAGCACAACCGTACCTTGGCTGTGAAACCAGCATTCGCTACAATGACAGCCTCATTAATAAGTGCAAAACCAACGCAACTTCTCCTGTAAAGGAACGCAAAGGGGTCTACACGTGAAAAACATTATTGTGACAGGTGGCGCAGGCTTCATCGGTGCCAACTTTGTCCTCCACATGCTCAATAAATACGATAACTACAATATCATCGTCTTCGACAAGCTCACCTACGCGGGTAATCTAGACAACCTGCTGGATGTGGCCAACGATCCACGCTACAGCTTTGTGCAAGGTGACATTTGTGATGCTGAAGCCGTTGAAGCCACGATCCAAAAGCATGATGCCGATACCATTGTCAACTTTGCCGCCGAAACCCACGTCGATCGCTCCATCATGAACCCGGATGCCTTTATCCAGACAGGCGTCTACGGCACGTATGTGTTGCTGGAAGCAGCCAAAAAGCACGGCTTGCGCTACCACCAGATTTCTACGGATGAGGTGTACGGCCATATTCCGGAAGGGTATTCCAGTGTAGAAACGGACAAGCTTGACCCGCGCAGCCCGTATGCTGCCAGCAAAGCCAGCGGCGATCTGCTGGTAAACGCCTACTTCATCACCTACGGTCTGCCGGTGACCATAACGCGCGGTTCCAACAACATTGGCCCGTATCAATACCCTGAAAAAGTGGTGCCGCTTTTTGCCACCAACGCTATCGATGAAGAATCGCTGCCGCTGTACGGAGACGGCCGTCAGATGCGTGAGTACCAATATGTGCTGGATCACTGCGAAGCGATTGATCTGGTGCTGCACAAGGGCGTGTTGGGCGAAGCGTACAACATCGGCACAGGCGAAGAAATGGAAAACGTACAGATGGTGGAAATCTTGCTCAAGACGCTTAATCGTCCCCATGATTTGATTAAGCATGTCAAGGATCGGGAAGGGCATGATCGGCGCTATAGCCTCAACATCGACAAAATTAAGGCGCTTGGCTGGGAACCACGTCATACCTCGGCAGAAGCGGTGGCTAAAACGGCCGTTTGGTATCGTGAAAATGAATGGTGGTGGCGCAAAATTAAATCTGGCGAGTTCAAAGCTTATTACGAAAAACAGTACGGACACCGCTGGGAAACAGAACAATAGCATCAATTCGCAGAGGTTACAGTGTGCGCAGAATATTATCCGGCGCACGCCAAAATCTGCTTCACCCATGTTTTTTTTTAGGATAGAGTTGGAAGAGACCTGCGGCCTGTGCCGCAGGTCTCTTTTAGATTATCGGTTTCTGAGTAGTTGCCCACGGTAAAGGGGGAATTGCTATACTTACGCCCGTAATTTTTTCAGATCATTCGCCCTTCGTCAGGCTGTCGCTTTCTTTTGATTCCCGCGAAGGGTTTTCTTATGAGGAATAATATGCGTAATTTGTATATCCTGTTTTTGAGCTTGACCTTGCTAGGTTTGGTCGCTTGCCAAAGCGGCGAGACGCCAGAAACGGCCGTTGCCGAAGACCCCACCCTTGCTTCTCCAGTCATCAACACGGCCGTTCCCGTCACCGACACGCCACCGCCACCGGTCATCAACGAAGAAGCAATCGCAGACGCCACATCGGAACCAACCGCCGAGGCATCACCCACCCCACTGCTGCCATCGCCCACGCCAACCGCCTCACCCATTCCGGAAAGCCCCGTCAGCAGCATTACCCTGGAGCCAATCATCACACGCGGCCTGACACAGCCGCTGTATGTTACCCATGCCTATGACGAGCGACTCTTCATTGTGGAGCAGGCTGGCACCATTCGCATTTTTCAGAATGGCGAACTGCTGCCCACACCATTTTTGGATATTCAAGATCCGGTAGGCTCCAGCAGCAACGAGCAAGGTTTACTGGGGCTGGCCTTCCATCCAAACTATCAGCAAAATGGCTATTTTTTCTTGAACTACACCGATGTGAACGGCAACACAAATATCGCCCGCTACCGCGTGAGCAGCGATCCCAACGTGGCTGATCCCGCCAGCGGGCAAATTCTGCTCACCGTCACCCAACCATTTGCCAACCACAACGGGGGCATGGTTGCCTTTGGGCCAGATGGCTACCTCTACCTCGGTCTGGGGGATGGGGGCAGCCAGGCAGACCCACAGGGAAACGGCGCCAATCCGGGAACGCTGCTCGGCAGCATTTTGCGCCTGGACGTTGACAGCGCCGATGGCAGCTACACAATTCCGGCAGACAATCCATTTGTAGAAAACCCGAACGCTCGTCCCGAGGTTTGGGCCTATGGTTTGCGCAATCCGTGGCGGTTCAGCTTCGATCGGCAAAATGGGAATTTGTTTATTGCCGATGTGGGCCAAAACCAGTGGGAAGAAGTGAGCTGGCAGGCTGGCGGCACGCCCGGCGGTCAGAATTTTGGCTGGAACAGTATGGAAGGCTTCCATTGCTTCACTGCTTCATGCAATCCCGAGCAATTTACACTACCTATCTTTGAATATGACCATACTCTTGGCTGCTCTATCAGCGGCGGCTACATCTATCGGGGGCAGCAGTTCCCGAGCCTGTATGGCAACTATTTTGTCGCCGATTTTTGCAGCGGCACAGTTTGGGGTCTTTTTCAGCAGCCAGATGGCGCCTGGCAATCGGCCGTCATCCATGAAAGCGGCCTACCCATCAACAGCTTTGGCGAAGACGTAAACGGGGAGCTTTATGTCGTGGCGCGTACCGGGCAGATTTTGCAGATACGGCCGTAACCCAGTAACAGTCAGCAAACTTGTCCAAGCGCCCGATTGACTGTCGTACGTTAACCATCATCGCAAGGAGTTCCAAATTGACCCACCCTTTAAATGTTCGTCTGTTCAGCCTGTTTGCTTTATTTGGCGTTCTCGTCGCTGCTTTATTTTTGACCCGATCTGCCCAGGCAGGCTTTGTGCAAAATGAATCTAACTATTGGAATATGGGAGATTTAACGCTTCCTGATAACGGCCAGGGCAACTTCGAGCACTGCACTGTGGAAAGTAGCAATTTAAAAACGCCTAACAATACCGTCGGCTTTAATGTTTACACGCCCCCTGGATACAGTAGCGGCAGCCAAGCGTATCCAGTCATTTATTTACTGCATGGTCTCAACGGCAATGAATACAACTACTTTTCTTACTTCAGCAACAGCACGTTCTTCAACAACGGCAGCGGCAGTTTGCCCAGCCTTATTGAAAGCGCCATGACCGATGAGGCAATTGTTGTACTGGTTAACGGCGGGGCACAAAGTTTTTACAATGATTGGAGCAACAGCACCACCTATGGCCCTAGCTCGAATTTCCCCATTCAATCTGAAACGATCATCATGGAAGATGTGATTCCGTTTGTAGATGCCAACTTCCGCACGATTCCGAGCAGAAACGGCCGTGCCATTGAAGGTTTCTCGATGGGCGGTCGCGGTGCAATTAAGCTTGCCTTCAACCATCCAGACCAGTTTTGCTCCACCATTGCCTATGCTGGAGCCGCCTTTGAATCAATCCCAAGCTCGGCCAGCGGCAATCCTTATATTGGCGAGCACGAAACAGCCGATCGAATCTCCACTATCACCGCCAATAATATTGCCAACATTCAGGCCAATGGCTTACAAATTCGCCTGGTAGACGGGGAAGGTGATGGCGCGGCAGGGCAAGGCGGCGGCAGCCTGGATCTAAGCAGTCAGCTTACCGGGTTGGGGATTTCACATGAATTTGTTGCAAATCAAGCTGGTGTCTCTTCACACAACTGGGCACAATATCATCAAGCGACTGGCGCATACGGCCTTAACTTTCATTTTGCCTGCTTTGCAGCAGCCAAGGATGCGGTGCCAGCCGCCACTATTTTAGGTGTGGCAGACGAAATGAGCTATCTGCCGCTGGTCGTGAAGCCCATGTCGGTCAGCGCTGGCACCTGTAACTAATGCTTTGCAGGACAACTTAAAAACTTGGCCTGCTGAGGAGAAATGACATGAATAAACAACCGTATCGAAATCATTTTCTGTTGTTGAGCGGATTGTTTTTGTTATTAACGATCTGGCTGGGCGGTACGGCCGTTTCTGCCCAACCACCCATCGCACCAGATGCACCGAGCGGGCTCACCGTCACCGCATCGCCTATTGAAAGCGGCTTCACCCTGCCAGTAGACATTGCCAGCGCCGGGGATGATCGCCTCTTTATTGTGGAGCAGCCCGGCACGATTCGCATCATTGACGCCGATGGCAACAAGGTGACTGAGCCATTTCTGGACATTAACCCCATCGTCGATAGCGAAACCCACCCCGAACGTGGCCTGCTGGGGCTGGCTTTTCATCCCAATTACCCCACCACGCCCTATTTTTACGTGAACTATACGGCCGTATCTGGCTCCGGCGACACCATCATCGCCCGCTACACCGTCAGCAGCGATCCCAACATTGCCGACGAAAACAGCGCCGTCGAAATCCTGCGCATCGATCAGCCCGATCCCAACCATAACGCAGGTGACCTTAACTTTGGCCCACAAGATGGCTACCTCTACATCGCCATGGGCGACGGCGGCGGTGGCGGCGATGATGAGCCTGGCCACACGCCTGGTATTGGCAATAGCCAAGACATGACCAAACTGCTGGGCAAAGTTATCCGCATCAACGTCGATGGCGATAGTGGTCTGGCCCCCGATTGTGGCACCATTGATGGCGGTGGAACGCCCCCCTACACGATTCCCAACGATAACCCCTTCACTTTGGATGGCGACGGCATCTGCAACGAAATCTGGGCCTCTGGGCTGCGCAATCCCTGGCGGGCCAGCTTCGACCGAGAAACATTTGATTATTACATCGCCGACGTGGGCCAGAATGCCTGGGAAGAAGTGAATTTTCAGCCAGCTAGTAGCATCGGCAGCGAAAATTATGGTTGGCGCTGCTATGAGGGAAACACCGCCTTCAACACCGCCAACTGCACCGATATTTCAAACTACGTTTTTCCGTTTGATGTCTATACACACGGAAGCGGTAC
>CBDUOF010000129.1:0-13373 GCA_965368765.1 uncultured Anaerolineae bacterium
CTCCTTGGCTGGTTTTTGTTGATGTTAGCAAATCGAAGGCCCTGTTACCGTATCTAGGACGTGAATTAAGCAACCTAATTTGTAATGACGTTTATCATGCCCTAAACATGCCATCTAACACTGGCACCCAGTCGGCCTTCTTGCTAACGTCTTGCGATGGCAATCTCATACATCGCACTTAATCATTGCAGTTTGCCGTTACCAGGGGGGTCAATAAATCCAACCCAATTTTACCCTGTTCCTTCCCCAACTTTTCTCCAATCACATCCATCATCCAATAAACCAATAGGTGAGTGAAAGCCCATGATCGAATATCCCTACCCAACCCTTCCCACCATTCATGCAGACATGCTGTTTCTGCACGCCCCGGCAATTTTCGACTTTCGCAACCGCACAGATATTTATTTTCCTTACCTGAGTACATCCGGAGATGTTCCCATAACCCCTCTGTACGACTATTTCCCTTTAGGCTTTAAATCATTAAAGCGCGTGCTTACCGAAAACGGGTATCAGGTTGAATTGCTTAATCTTTCTTCACTGCTGCTCAAGTATCCTAACATTGACGTCGCGGCGCTTTTCAAAGCACTTGACATTCGCATTTTAGGGATTGACCTGCACTGGATGGTGCATGTTCAAGGGAGTTTGGCTATTGCCAACCTGTTCAAGCGCGTTCATCCGCAAACGCCTATAATCTTTGGCGGGATCTCTTCTACCTATTTTGCCCATGAACTCATTCGCTATCCTTTTGTAGACATGGTAATGCGGGGCTATGACACGCACGAACCCATGACCCAACTACTTGGTGCACTGGAAAATGAGCAGCGGCTGCACAAGATCCCCAATCTATTCTGGAAAAATAAGCAAGGCACTATTGTTGACAACGGCTACACGTATATTTCCAGCTCGCTTTCCTGTGGAATTGATTGGTCGTCCATCCCCGCCAACCAGGCCAGCAGCACCTCATTTCCCATTCAGGAAGTGATTGCGACCCAAAATGCAGGCTGCGCTTACAACTGCGGCTGGTGTGGCGGATCCCGAGACGCCTATCGCAGGATTAATCAACTTGGGCAGGGGACAAAATCGACGATCCACAAACCGCTGGATGAAACAGGGTATGAATTTCGGTCCATGGCGCATATTCCCGACAAAGAAAATTATCATTTCTACACCGTAAATTCCTACAGCGAGACGAATAGTCGTTTCGACTATTTTCTGGACCGGGTTGCTGAAGCAAACTTCAAATCGGTCAGCTATGAACAGTTCAAGCTGACGCCCGATAATGTTTTGAAAAAGATGGCGGCAACCAATCCCAGGACCTCAATTACGCTTTCGCCAGAAAGTCATGATTTGCGGGTTGCAAAACTGGCCGGGCGCTGCGCCTATACGCCCAAGGAAATGGAAAAGTGGATTACCAAAGCACTAAATTACGGTATCTACCAAATTGACATCTGGTATTTTGTAGGCATGCCGGAGCAGGATAAAAAGTCTGTGGAGGCGACGCTTGCCTACTGCGACCATCTCCTCAAGAAATTCGAGGGGCAGCGCGTCTACCCTTATATTTGTCCAATGATCCCCTTCCTTGATCCAGGCTCAAACTTCTTTGCAAAACCGGAACTGCATGGTTACCGGCTGTTCTACCGTACGGTTGAAGAACATCGCCAGGGAATGCAGCGGGCCTCTCTGATTAATCGCATCAATTACGAGACAAAGTGGTTAAGCCGCTCTGATCTTGTCCATGTGGGCTTTTGGGCGGTAAAGCGGCTAACGGAATTGAAGACAAAATATGGCATTTATCCGAGAGGTGTGGGCCACAAGGTAGGGCAGCGCATTGATGACGCCCTGGCTTTTACCGACATTGTTCATGAAATAGATTGCCTGCCGGACCCCGCTGTGCGTCAAAGAGAATTAGAACGTATTGGCAATGAAATCTTGCGCCGGAACCAGGAAGTTTTTTGTGCTGGGGTTGCAAATCAGGCATTTCCCATCCAAAGAGAGATAGGTGGCCGATGGTTTGATGAATTGCTCTGGGATTATGAAACTCTGGAACGTCTGAACAGCGTGCAACCTGTTTTGTAAAACGTGCGCAGCCGTGACAGCTTTGTAAAGCCTGTCACGGCTCTTATCAGTCCCACAAATATTGCCGGCCAGGTTATCGCACTCGGTGCGCGACAAACGCGCCAGCCTGTCGGTAGTTGATACGGATTAAACGGTGCCTAAAAGACAACTGGGGGAGCGACGGCCGTTTCTGCCCTCGACCGTCGCCCAAAATACCCTGAAACTGTGCTGCCGTAATTTCCCGAAGCTTCCGCAAGTGATGTGAACAAAGACACGCGCAAATCACCCCTGATCAGATTTTTGCACAGTCAGCAGCCTAGTTACCCAACTCCAAAACGTGTATCATTGTGCCGATTCAATTAGCTGCGCCACGCCTGTAAACGCCGCGTGACACCATAGGCGCAGTCCACAACCCACTCACTGGAGGAAAAGATGAAGCTTGCAGCCCGCATCGGATTAATTTTACTTGGCATTCTTGCCTTACTCATTGTGGTTGTTGCCATAGTTGGGGTCGTAAACGTAAGACGGCCGTTTCCCGAAACAGACATCACCCTCACCCTGCCCGGCCTGGAAGATGACGTCAACGTCTACCGCGATGAAAACGGTATTCCCCAGATTTACGCCCAAAATCAACACGATCTCTTCCTCGCGCAAGGGTATGTCACCGCACAGGATCGCTTCTGGCAAATGGAGTTCTGGCGGCACATCAGTCTCGGCCGTATTTCCGAGATCGCTGGTGAAGCGACCGTGAGCAGCGACACCTTCATTCGTACGATGGGGTGGAACCGCATCGCCGCGGAATCCCTGGCCTACTACGAAAGCGAAGCTCCTGAAATGATCACCATCCTGGAGGCGTACAGCGAAGGGGTCAACGCCTACATTGCCGAACAGGGCGACAATATCTCACTCAACTACACTATTCTGGGGCTGGTCAACGAAAAGTGGGAAATCGAACCCTGGGAGCCACTGCACACCCTTGCCTGGACAGTTGTCATGGCCGACGACCTCGGCGGCAACTGGAGCAGCGAAATTCGTCGCGCCAACCTCATCAAAGAGCTTGGCGAGGGCACGACCGCCAACTTACTCCCCTACTATCCTTATGAAACCCGCCCCGTGATGGTTCCCACCGACGCGATGGACATTGAATTCAGCAACGAAGAAAGTGAGACCTTACGGCGGCAACTGGAGCAGGTCAACTGGGATAACGTCAATACGAACATTGTCGGCAGCTATCCTGAAAATGGCTTCCTGGGTGGAGCAGATTTTGTTGGCAGCAACAACTGGGTTATCAGCGGCGACCATACGGACACTGGCCTGCCAATTTTGGCCAACGATCCCCATTTGGGCATTCAAATGCCTTCCATTTGGTACCAGGTTGGGCTTCACGCCCCAGATTTCAACGTCAGCGGCTTCAGCTTTGCTGGTGTGCCGGGTATCGTCATTGGTCACAACGACAATATTGCCTGGGGCGTCACCAACGTCGGCCCCGATGTGCAAGATCTTTACATCGAAAAAATTAACCCCAGCAATCCCAATCAAGCCGAATACATGGGCGAATGGGAAGATATGGAAGTCATTGAAGAGGTCATTAAAGTCAACGGTGGCGCAGATGTCGTCCTCTCGGTGAAGATTACGCGCCACGGACCGATCATCTCCGATTTGCGCGATGACGTCAGCGATGTTCTGGCTATCCGCTGGACGGCGCATGAACCGATGCGCACCATGGAATCGATCATGGGGCTAAATACGGCCGAAAATTATGAAGATTTCCGCGAAGCAATGCGCACCTGGGATGTCCCCTCACAAAACGTGGTTTACGCCGATGTGGAAGGAAACATCGCCTACCAGATGCCCGGACTTATACCCATCCGGGCCAACGGCGACGGCCTGGTGCCCGTGCCCGGCTGGACAGGGGAATATGAGTGGGAAGGCTGGGTACCATTTGAAGAGCTACC
This sequence comes from uncultured Anaerolineae bacterium, assembly GCA_965368765.1. Lineage (GTDB taxonomy): Bacteria > Chloroflexota > Anaerolineae > Promineifilales > Promineifilaceae > Leptofilum. Next base: position 4,011 of record CBDUOF010000129.1, read on the forward strand.
CGCCATCCTCAACCCATCGTGGGGCTACATTGCCACCGCCAATCATGCGGTTGTCGACGAATCGTACCCTTATCTGTTAAACATTTATTGGGCCGATGGCGATCGGGGCCAGCGTATTGTGGATATGATCGAAGCGGAATTGGACGGGGATGGTGAATTGTCCCAGGCAGATTTAGCGCGCATTCAGTTCGACAGCCGCTCCTTAATGGCCGATAGCTACGTGCCGCTCATGGATGGGCTCTCCAGCGATAATGACACAGTGCAGGCAGCCCTGGAGCGGCTGCGCGGCTGGGATCGCCAGGCGCGGCGCGACAGTGTGCCCGCTGCCCTTTTTGAAATTTTTTATATGCACCTGGCTCAAGCGACACTGGCCGATGAAGTTGGTGAAGACAATGTTGGCTCGTTTGGTGGGCGTGTGTTGTTCCATCAGCTGGCCAGCAATGAAGACGCTGTTTGGTGGGATGATACGGCTACCAGCGCCAAAGAGTCGCAAGCAGACATTTTGCTGGCTGCACTGACAGAGACGATTACCTGGTTTGAAGATAACGTAGGCGACGATATGAATGAGTGGACCTGGGGCAGCATCCACCGGGCGACCTTTGTGAGCAATCCGCTCGGTGAAAGTGGCATCGGCCCCGTTGAGTCACTTGTGAATCGGGGGCCGTTCCCGGCGGATGGCGGAACCAGCATTGTGAATGCCAACAGCTGGAGCTGGAGTAACCCTGCGGCCGTTACGGGCCATCCTTCCATGCGCATGTTGGTAGATATGAGTAATTTTGACGCCAGCGAATGGATTATTCCGACAGGCCAGAGTGGTCATCCGTATCACCCCAATTACGATGACCAGATAGAGCAATGGCTTAACGGCACGTATTTGCCCATGATTTGGAGTGAGGAGATGGTCATGGAAACGGCCGTAAATCACCTCATCCTAACCCCGGGCGAATAAACTTTTGCCCAGGCGCCCCCTGCGATTTCTCTGAGAAGTCGCAGGGGTAAAGGCAGCACCCATGAAACGATGGCAAAAAATTGTGTCAGGTATTGCAGCATTGCTGATTCTGGCCGCCGCATACATCTTTTGGCCGCAAGGCGTGTGGCCTTTCATTGTCAATCTAGACGAGCTCAAAGCCATCAACGACAATTATGACGTCATCATCCGGCGGGACACGCTCGGCGTGCCCCACATTTTTGGTGATACCGACGCCGACACCGCCTATGGCCTTGCCTACGCCCACGCTGAAGATGATTTCAGCACGATCCAGCAAACCATGATTGCGGCGCGAGGCAAGCTAGGGCTGGCCTACGGCATTAATGCCTCGCCCAACGATTATATGGTTCAACTGCTGCGCATCTGGGAGGTGGTAAACGCCAAATATAACACCATTCCACCCGACGTACAGGCAATCATGCAAGGCTACGCCGATGGCCTGAACTATTACGCCGCCCTGCATGTCGATGAAGTCCTGTTGCCAGAGCTATATCCCCTCTCAGGGCGAGACGTGGCGGCAGGATTTATCCATCGCGTGCCGCTCTTTTTTGGGCTGGATGGGGCGTTGGGCGAGCTATATGCCGATACCCGCCAGGGAACCATCTCGGAAAAGGAGATTGGCGACTGGAGATTAGGGATTGTCCAATCTCCAATCTCTAATCTCCCTGAATCCGCCAAGTATGGCTCCAATACCATCGCCGTCAGCCCGGCTCGCAGCGCCACTGGGGAAACGTTCCTGGCCATAAATGCGCACCAACCGTGGGAAGGGCCGGTTACCTGGTACGAAGCGCATCTATACAGTAATGAAGGCTGGAACATGGTCGGTGGCCTGCTGCCCGGTTCGCCCACCATTACCCATGGACATAATGAACAGTTGGGCTGGGCCTTTACGGTCAACAGTCCGGATTTGATTGATGTTTATGTCCTGGAGATGAATCCCGATGACCCCAACCAATATTTATACGATGGCGAATGGCGTAATTTGGAAGTAGGGGAAGCGCCAATTGCGGTGACGCTGTTCGGCCGTTTTCGCTGGACGGTAAAGCAAGAAGTGCTGTGGTCGGTATACGGGCCAACGGTGCGGCGGGATCATGGCGTTTACGCGGTTCGCTATGCGGGAATGGGTGAGATTGGGCACGTAGAGCAGTTTGTGCGGCTGAACAAGGCAACGAACCTGGCCGAATGGCAACGTGCCATGCGCAATGGGCCACTGCCCATGTTTAATGTGGGGTACGCGGATCAGGAAGGGAATATTTTTTATGTGTACAACGGCCGTATTCCCCTGCGCACAGAAGGGTATGACTGGCAGCAATATCTGCCGGGCAACACGTCAGACACGTTATGGTCAGAATACCTGCCTTTCGATGAACTGCCCCAGGTTCGCAATCCACCCTCTGGCTTTGTACAAAACGCCAACAGCAGCCCGTACCGGACAACATTAGGCGCTGGCAATCCGGACGAAACCAGCTTCTCAACCACGCTGGGCATCGACGACACGATGTCCAATCGCTCCCTGCGTCTTTTAGAACTGTTTGGTGCGGATGAATCGATCACCGAAGCAGAGTTTTACGCGTATAAGTATGATATGACCTACCATCCCGAATCGGACGTGGCGCGAATCGTCAACATGATTTTGGCTGAGCCCCCGCCGAGCAATCCCAATGAAGCGATGGCCTATGAATGGTTGGCAAATTGGGATTGGCAATCAACGCCAGAAAGTGTCGGCGCCACGTTGGCAATCTTAACCACAAATTATGTTTTGGAAGCTGAGGACACGGATATGTCGGTGTCGAATATGACGGGCGGGGTGTTTACAGCCGTTTCCGTGCAAAACAGCTTCTCAAAAGCGGTCGCGTTGCTGCTGGAAAAATTCGGCACCGTCGCGGTTCCCTGGCAAGACGTCAATCGGTTGGTTCGTGGCGATGTGGATTTGGGTCTGGGTGGATCACCCGATGTGCTTCACGCCATTTATGGTGATTTGGGCGAAGACGGCCGTTTTCATAGCATTGCTGGCGACTCATACATCTTGATGGTGACCTGGCTGCCAGATGGGTCCCTCCGTTCACAAAGTATCCATCAATACGGCAGCGCCACGCTGGATGAAACCTCACCCCATTACGCCGATCAGGCACCGATATTTGTCAGGCGAGAACTAACCCCGGTCTGGTTTACAGAAGCTGATATCCTGGCAAACCTTGAAGAAGCATATCGGCCTGGCATGGAAAACGGCCGTTAAAACAACTCGTTGAAACAAAAATTCTCGAATGAGCGTATTGGCTTACAATACAATCTGTACTATCTATGCAAATAAGGAGCTTTAATGAACACACAATTTTCGTTTGCGCGTATTCGGCGCATCGTGCTCATCGTTCTCGCCGTCATCATCGTCGCCGTTCTACTTTCTTTTGCCGGACAATTCTTCTATCTGCTTGAGTCAGTAGAAGAACAAGAAGTTGGTGTTCAGTTCCGCAATAACCGCATCCATGAGATTGTTGGCTCGGGCGTTTACAGCGATGTCGGCCTTTTTGTCTCGTTGGAAACCATCTCCGCTCAGGCCATCCCCTTTACCGTGCGCGACGAAGAGATCATCACGCGTGACAAACAGCGTATTGGGCTTGTGGTGAGTGGCGACATTTTCCGCCCCAGCCTTGGCCAGGCTGATCTCATTCAGTCACAGTGGTCACGGTATCGCGGCATTTATCGTGATGACAACTTAGCCAGTGCCCGGGTAGAGGATTTGGCACGTCAATCGATGAAGGTTTGTGTCGGCGACCGTACCTTTGACAACAACATCATCGGTACCTCTCGAGATGAGCTGCGCGCCTGCGTTGACGAGCAGTTAAATGGCCTCGTAGCCGATATCGGTTTGCGCATTGAAAATCTGGTCGTGCCAGAAGTCATTCTCTCCCCAGCGGTGCAGGCTGCTCTGGATGCCATCGTGCAAAGCCGCCTGGAAACCGAAAAAGCTGCCCAGGATGAGCTAAAAGCCGAAGCCGAAGCAGCTGCAGAACAAGCGCGCCAGGAAGGCGAGATTCGGGTAGAACAAAGCCGGATTCAGGAACAGACACGCCAGCAAATTACGTTGGCACAGCTGGAACAAGCGCGATTGCAGGCTCAGCTTGTCGTTATCGAAGCAACCCAGGCAAATTCCCTGGCTGAAATTGCCAAGGAGCAGGCCGTGTTGCTGGCAACCAAGGAAAATGAACGACTTCAGGCAGATGAAGATTTACGCATCTCGCAAATTTTAGCAGAGGTTGCCCTCGTCCAGGCGCAGGCCGATACGGCTTTGCAAGAAGCGCTGGCAATCATCTATCGACAAAACCCGGAATATGTTCAGCTGCTTCTGGTGCAGGCCAATGCCAGTGCACTAAACGCCACGGACAAAATCATCTTCACCCCAGAAGGCACCATCCCAACGCTGGTGCTGCCCGGCCCAGGAATTGTCCCGACGGTGGAAACCAGTGGACAAACAACTATTAGCCCGGACATTGAAGCAGAACCGTAACGGGCTTTGTCGCCACACATTCCTGGCGTAAACGCGGGGTGAGAGCCAGCCAAGGAATAACGGATACCAGGTAGAAATCTGGCAAAAAAAAACAGGGCGCACGATGCGCCCTGTTTGATGAAAAATATTAGTAGTTTAAGGGAGCAGGGCATCTGGTGATGCCCTTAGGTTGTGACTAACCAAGGTTTCCGGTAATCACCAGCAAACCAATGGTGCCAATAATGATGTTAAGCAAAACCAGCAGCGCCAGCACAAGCCTTTGACCTGGGGTAAAGCTACTCCAGGCAAAACCGGAGCTGCTGCTGCTCTCATCGCTAAAAAAGGCATCATCACTGTCTAGATCATCATCAAGAGATTCACCTCTGGTTGACTTGCGCCGCAGCTGATCAAACTCATCATCCATATCATCAATTGGGGGCAAATCTTCTACCAATGGCGCGCCTTCATCATCGCTAAATAAATCATCGCGGAATGCAGAAAAGTCGTCATCTAGGTTATCTGTGGCATCGTCGTCAAAATTATCACGGAAATCGGTCATGAGCTGGTTCCTCTCATCATTTTGTGCCGAAAACTGTCTGGCGATTGTTTTGTCCTTCGGCCAATCTGGTTAGCTAAAGTGTCAACCGTCGATTGACAACGGAGATTAGCACTATTGTAGCTGAAAATGGTTGAAAAACGAAGGATTAACTTTACCATAATCATTTTTGGCGTAGTGTAACGTCTGCAGCGGTTACCGTATGAAGCCGGTCGGCAGCATCGCGCACTAACAGGTGACCAGCCGAATTGGTGCCTTCGGCGATTCCGCGGAAGGTTTGACTGGTTTTGCTGTGAGTCACCTGGACGGGCTGCCCTAACGTGATGAGTTTGTTTTGCCAGTCCGGTTGGGGGGAACGGCCGTCTGCGACCCAGTCATACAGCTGCTCTACACGGTTCAAAAATGTGGCCAATAAGGGCAAGCGAGGGACCATCTGCCCGGTCGCGGCATACAAACTACTGGCCGGTGTGTCGCTTTTGGGCAGCTGGTCGGCGGGAATATTCACATTGATGCCAATACCAACGATAGCCCACTGTAAACGGCCGTCGGCATCGAAATCCCCTTCCTGCAAAATACCGCTCACCTTAGACCAATTGTTTGCCTGCTGCACCATCACATCGTTGGGCCATTTAATACCAACGGAGAGGTTTGTGTGATCGGCAATGGCCTCAGCGGCTGCCAGGCTTACCAACATGGTTAGCCAATTCATCTGAGCCACGGTCCAGTTTGGGCGAAACAGCATTGAAAGCAACAGCGAACTGCGCGGCGGTGCTTCCCAGCGCCGTTCCAATCGGCCGCGACCTTGCTGCTGATAGTCGGTAAGCAGCACAAAGCCAGTGGGCGGCGTTCCGCCATCCCCTTGACGAACCATTTGCTTGAGCAGATCATTGGTAGAATCTACTTCTGGCAACACCTGACAGCTTTTACCCAACCATTGCGTGTTGAGTGCTTGTGAAACGGCCGCTGCCGCCAAAGAATCCTTCACGTTATCCCCATTTGCGCTTTATAAAATTAATATAAAAATTGCGTTTGACATGCTCCCATCTCCGCCTATAATTAAGCAATAAGCTTATGTATTCTACCACTTTTTTACGCAAGTCTTTCTGATGACAATTTAATTCCTTCCCGCCTCACCTGCTGCCAGGACAACTATGGTTTGCACCCGCTTCATCCGAAAAGATTAGCTGAAACCGACAACAGCGAGTAATGGAAATGACAGCGAATACCTCCACCCAAATGCAAGAGCCGCAGCAACCCGATGATGCCTACTGGGCAGCCCTGTTTGAACAAGAGGAAGCGGTACTTCCTGTCGAACCGCCTACGGCCGAGATGCCAATCAGTAATGGAAAATGGATGCCGCTCAACCAACGGATTGACGGCCGTTTCCGGTGGGCAGATGGCGAAAACAACCAGGCGGTCGATCCGTGGCAATTGGCACAAGCCCTGTTGGAAAAGGATGATACCGTTTCGTTACCGGTGGTCGGTTTCAACAAGGGTGGGCTACTGGTGCAGTGGCACGGGTTACAGGGCTTCGTCCCCGCCTCACAGCTTATCGACTTCCCTCAATTTCACCTGGAAAGCGAACGTCTCAGTGCCTTACGGCAATGGCAGGCCAAAGAGCTCACGCTCAAGATCATAGAACTCAACCGCGATCTCAATCGGCTAATTCTCTCTGAGCGCGCCACTTTGGTGGAGGCGGATCAGCGCGAACAGCTTTTTTGCCGAATTGAAGCCGGACAGATTTACGATGGCACCGTCACCAACTTAACCAACTTCGGTGCATTTATTGATCTGGGTGGCGTCGAAGGGTTAATCCACATCTCTGAGCTATCCTGGAGTCGCGTGATTCATCCCAGCCAGATTTTGCAGCCAGACCAGGCTGTGCGGGTTAAAGTGCTCAATGTAGATTCTGAAAACGGCCGTGTAGCCCTGAGTCTAAAACAGCTCAAAGAGAATCCGTGGCTCACGGTTGACCAACGCTTCAAACCAGGACAACTGGTTGAGGGCACGATTAGCAATGTCGTAAGCTTCGGCGCATTTGTAATGATCGAAGAAGAGTTGGAGGGGTTGATCCACATCTCCCAGCTAGCCGAAGGGATGTTCCTGCACCCGCGCAATGTGGTGCAAAACGGACAGATTGTGGTGGCTCGGGTGCTGCATGTTGATGGCCAGGCCAAGCGGTTGGCCCTCACCTTGCGCGATCTCCACGTAGACGCTGCTGAATCGTAGACATCCGTTTTCATCCCGGCTTCGTTGCTATGTTGTCTAAGATGGTGTCTAATTTGTATTGGTATGGCACGAAAAAAATCACCTTCCAGCCGACGGAAATCCCCAGAACCACCCCCACCTACCTGGGATGAACGCCTCATCAACAGTTTAGTGCCCTGGCGCCTTGAACTGGCAGGACTGGCCCTTTTTCTAACCTCATTTCTCATATTGCTGGCGTTACTAAGTTTGCCCAACAGCGCGTGCCCCGGCGTGTGGCTTTGCCTATTCCGTGAAGGATTTGGCTGGGGCGCCTATCCGCTGCTTCTCTCTTTGGTGGCTGGCAGCCTGCATTTAATGCTCCGTCAGGTGGAACGGCCGTATCACATTCGAGCCGCTCAAGTGGTTGGCTTCGAGTTGGTGCTGCTCACCTTGTTGCCGCTGAGCTACCAACTCAGCGATGCGACGCTGCCAGAAGCACATCTGGGAAAGGGAGGAGGATTGGTTGGCTGGGCGCTCTCTGAGCCGCTGTTAGACTTCTTTGGCGCGCTCCTCACCAATGGCTTTTATTTGCTGCTTCTGGCTTACGGCATCAGCTTGATTGTTGGCTTTACCTGGGACGATTTTCTGCAAGGACTGAATACCCTTTCCCGGCGCTTAAGCCAACTTTCTCAGGAGTTGGCACCTTCTGGCCAGCCCACGACCCGACCCGAACGAGTAACCCAGCTACCGTTGCCCAACCGGCAACCGGTCACCCATCGCGACCAACAACTCATTGCCGACGACGCGGCCGTTTTCACCGACCCATCCCCCTCCGGTCGCAGCAAACGCCTGCCCCCGCTTACTCTTTTGGAAGAGAGCAGTGAAGTGACACTGACCGATGCGGAGATTGACGAGAAAAAGCGCATTATAGAAGAGACGTTGGCCCACTTTGGTCTCCCCGCCAGCGTGACCCAAATTCAGCGCGGCCCGGCGATCACCCAGTTTGGCGTGGAACCAGGCTACGTAGAGCGCACTGGGCCAGATGGCGAACCGCGGCAGCAAAAGGTGCGCATCAACCAGATTGCTGCCCTGCGTAAAGATTTGGCTCTGGCCTTGGCCGCTACCCGTTTACGCATTCAGGCACCCGTTCCGGGGCAAGGGATTGTCGGAATTGAGGTCCCAAACTCAGAAACGGCCGTTGTCCGGCTGCGTTCTATCGTAGAATCTGCAGCATTTGACCGAATCAGCTCCCCCTTGGCCGTTACGCTGGGCCAGGATGTTTCTGGGGCACCCGTCGCCGTCGATCTGGCCAAGATGCCCCATCTGCTTATTGCCGGCACGACTGGCTCTGGCAAATCCGTCTGCATCAACACCCTCATCACTTGCCTGGTGTTTAACAACACGCCAGACAACCTTCATCTGGTGATGATCGATCCCAAAAAAGTTGAGCTCATTCGTTTTAACGGGTTGCCGCACCTCATTGGCAAGGTGGAGGTAGAGGCGGATCGTGCCGTAGGCGTGCTGCGCTGGCTCACGGCCGAGATGGACCGCCGCTATGAGATGTTTGCCCAGGTCAACGCCCGCAACATTGGCGGCTACAACCGCAAAGCCGCCGGAGACAAGACCCGCAAAAAGTATCCCTATATCGCTGTTTTCATAGACGAACTTGCCGATCTGATGCACACCTATCCCGGCGATGTCGAGCGCACGCTTTGTCGTCTGGCACAAATGGCGCGGGCGACGGGAATTCATTTGGTGGTGGCCACGCAACGGCCGTCTACCGACGTCATTACCGGGTTGATCAAGGCCAACTTTCCAGCGCGACTCTCCTTTGCCGTCGCCTCCAACGTGGACTCGCGCGTCATTTTAGACACCAGCGGCGCCGAACAGCTTTTGGGCAAAGGCGACATGCTTTTTCTCTCGCCTGAAGCCAGCTCTCCGGCGCGCGTACAGGGCGTTTTCCCCGCCGACATTGAAATTGAGCGCATTGTGAACCATTGGCATAAAACCTTGCCCCCCGACTTTGAGCCAATTCCCGCCCCGTGGGAAAGCCTCATCGCCAAACACGCCTTGCTGGATGAGACGGACAGCCTGCTTGAAGCCGCCATCGAACTGGCCCAAAAACATGACAGCATCTCCGCTTCGTTT
>CBDUOF010000130.1:0-13196 GCA_965368765.1 uncultured Anaerolineae bacterium
GCTTTCCCACCCCGTGGAATGCCATTTGTCACTTTTCCGGTCTGAGCCGCCTCTTTCCCAATAACCCTCACTACAACGGCTACTTTCAAAGCTTCCAAAATATGGCCGAAACCCACGCCGTGGACGTCATTGCCGGATCGTACATGCTCATGCCGCTGGCGCTGTGCCGCGAACTGGGCGGTTGGGACGAAACCTACTTTTTCTACGGCGAGGATATCGATTTTTGCTATCGAATTCGGGAAGCGGGTTACCAAATTATTTATTACCCGCATGTGGAAGTGCTGCATTACAAAGGCGCCAGCTCTGGCCTGCGCAAGGAATCAGCCGAAATTGCCAAACCGCCCAAAGAAACGCGGGTGAAGGTGGCCAAAGAGTCAGTGCGGGCGATGAAGATCTTTTACCGAAAATTTTACCGGGAGCAGTATCCCTGGTTGGTAACGGCCGTTGTGCTTCTGGGCATTCAGGTACGGGGCTGGTTTCGCATTCTCAAGCATCAACTCACCTGAGATCAACCCTATACACAAAGGATCGCTGAAACGGAGAATCAAAGAAAAGCAATTTCTTAGGACCTTTAGCTCTTTGAAAACTTGCTAAATTGGATTGACAATCCTGCTGATAAATACTATACTCCCCCATAGTATATTTAAGGGAGTGAGCGTCAATGCCAATGTATGATTTTGCCTGTCGAGACTGCGGGCAGCCATTTGAAAAAAAGTTAAGGATGTCACAATCAGGTGATCCCCAAATTTGTCCGATCTGCGGCAGCGGCGATACGCGCCGCCGAATTGCGTCGGCGATAGCGGTAAGTGGGGGAAGCAGCCCGACGCGCCCAGCGGCGGGGCCCCCGCCCAGCAGCCCATTTACCTGAGCCAGTGGCTGCTAGGCAAGCAGGTTGCTTGCCCTGAAAGGAATATCTTCTGCAGGTTTCAGCGGGGCTGGGCGCTGATAATAGAAGCTGTGGAGAGTGTCACCGTCATAGGAATTAGGATGAAAATACCGAATACGGCCGTCAAAACCGAACTGCAAAACCGCCTGCGTCGCATCGAAGGGCAGGTGCGTGGCGTACAAAAGATGCTGGACGATGATCGCGAGTGCCAGGAAATTGTGCAGCAGTTAACGGCCGTACGCTCGGCTGTCCAGAATGCACGCCTGCAATTCATGCGCACCTACGCGCGTGACTGCCTGCTGCAAGGCGCTGAGCTAAGCGAAACAGAGCGCACGGAATTGGTAGATGATTTAATGAATTTGATAGCGAAAGTGGAGTAAAAATGAGCAACGAAAAAACAGCCAAAGTGGTCTGGTCCGGCACTGACTTGCAGTTTCACGGTACGCTGGGTTCAGGCTATGAATTTGATTTGAACAGCAATGCTGGGCCAGGAGGGGGCAGCCCTATGGAGTTTTTGCTTGCTGGCGTGGCGGGCTGCACCGCCATGGATGTGATCTCTATCCTGCAGAAAATGCGCCAGGATGTGCACGATTTTACCGTAGAAATTTCTGGCGAGCGGGCTGAGGCACACCCCAAAGTTTACACAGAGGTGACGGTCACCTACGTGTTACGGGGAAAGTCTCTTAATGAAGAGAATGTGGCCCGCGCCATTGAACTATCAGAAACGATTTACTGTTCCGCAAGCCAGATGTTTCATCGGGCGGGGGCCAAGATGCACACCAAATATCGCATCGAGGAAGTTTAGGATTACAGCAGTGCCAGGTATTCCAAAAATAACTTAAAATTTACTCATTTCTCATTGTTCACTCAGTATCATTGCCTATCATCTCGGGCATGATTGAGATAGAAAAGAACAAAAAATGGTATAGACAGGGCAAACTGTGGATCGGTTTGACCCTGTCTTTTGTTTTGCCAATCTTGCTGCTGCAAAGCCTGAACCGGGCGGCGGCACAGCCCGCGGCAACCTTTGGCTATGGCGCCAATGTGGCTGAATGGGATATTGCGAAGCTCGATAGCATGGGCTTCAACTGGATCAAGGTGTTCAATGGACCTGGCAGCCGCCTGCCGTTAAATGTACTGCTGCGTGTCGATGCCAATGCCAGCCACTTGAGCAACGTCAGTGGATTTGGCGATACCGTGGAAAGCCTGGCGCAATCGCAAAAGGGGTTTGTGGAGGCCTATGAAATTGGCAATGAACCGAACCTAGATGCCACCTACGGCTGGGGGTATGGCAGCAGCAATGTGCCGCCAAATGCAGCGGATTACGCCACGTTGTTGTGTGAGGCATACGGCCGTATTAAAACGGCCGATCCCGCCGCCCTCGTTGTTTCCGCCGGACTGGCCCCGACCGGTCGCGTGACGGGCAACTGGAATGGCCACGCCGGGCACAACGGCCTTTTTCAGGACGAACGCTACTTTATGCAGGAGATGCTGGATGCCATGCAAACGATCAACGGTGGCCCCTGCTTCGATATTTTTGGCTACCATCCCTACGGCTACAGCGCCGATTATGATGCAGCCCCTGATGTTGCCTCTGGCGACTCGACCCAGAACTGTGTCAACGGTTTTTGCTTTCGCGGTGTAGAAAAAATATACGATATCTTGCAGGCCAATAGTCTGGGCAGCAAGCAAATCTTTGCCACCGAATTTGGCTGGATTACGCAGCCACCAGACGAATGTTTAGCGACGGGTGGCTGGTCGGGACGCGCCTGGCAGATTGTGACAGAGCAAAAGCAGGCGGACAATCTGGTTGGGGCATACGAATATGCGACAACCAACTACCCCTGGATGGCTGGGATGTTCATTTTTAACCTGAACTTCAACGTGGCTCCGTGGATTACTGATCCCTGTGAGCAAATGCGCTACTACAGCGTCGTGAATCGTCCAGCAGAGGCAGCGTTGTCGGCGATGCCCAAGGTGGCTGGCGCTGGCGTTGGGGAGTTGTCTGTGATGCCTGGTGCAATTACGGCCGTTTACACACCGCTTCAGCAGCCGATTGATAAAATAGTTGTGATAACGCTAAAAAATGTGGGTGCACAGTCGCTCATCTACACGATGACCTTGCAATCCACGGCACCGCTTGGCTTATCTTTGTCCGCGCCGCTCAACGGCACGCTGGCCCCTGATGCCGAGACGGCCGTTCCCCTTCAGCTTGAGCTGAATAACCAGCCGACCGGCAGCTATACAGGCACGCTCCAAATTGATACCAGCTCCAACGGCGCGGCGTCTAGCCAGACAGTGCCCGTTGCTGTGTTGCTGTGGGACGAGATTCACCAGACGTTTTTGCCGGTCGTTGTACGGCCGTAGCTATACGGCCGTTAACGAAGACAATTTCTGCTGTCGCGCTGTAATAATGTAAAGGTGAGATCAAGCTTGACGCAGAAAGACGCCGATAATCACACAAAATCGGCGTTTTTCTGCGTTCATCTCCGTCTAGTTGGCCAACCGACAACGGACTAAACGCACTCCTAAGGAAAAGTTCAATCCATGGGCCAACGGCGTGTTATAATCATTGGCATGGATAAGGTTGGGCAAGAAACAGTGGTTTTTCAGGGGAATGTGTCATCGTGACAGGCTTGCCAAATGTGCCCGATAGCCCCTTGTCGGTTGAAGACGCAACAGCGGCCAACGGCCGTCTCCAAACCACAAAAGTCCTGCCTCAGAGCTTCGTCCTGTTTCACTCCCTCGACTTAAGCAACCGCAGCTTGATGATTGGTATGAACGTTGCCGGGGTTCTGCTGCTGTTTATCTTTGGCTGGCTGTTCATGGGGGTTGCGGCGGCGCTCAACCCGGCGTTTTTCTGGTTGGAGCTGCAGATTTTGGCAGGCACCCTGAGCCTGCCCGCCTTTTTAGTCACTATCGTGCTGGTGGTTGTGCTTCATGAATTGAGCCATGCGCTTTTCTTGTGGCTATTCACTGGGGAACGGCCGAAAATTGGCTTCAACTTGCTTTATGCCTACGCTGCCGCACCAGATTGGTACTTTACGCGCGGCCAGTTTGTGTTAATCGGACTGGCACCTGTGCTGCTGCTTACGCTGGCAGGCATGGTGGCAATGCCGCTGGTACACTTTATCACGGTCCCCCGCATTATATTAGCCCTGACGGTGAACGCCGCTGGGGCCATCGGTGATTTTCTAGTCGTGATTTGGGTCTTGGGACAGCCAGCCGATATTTTGCTGCGTGACTGGGGAACGGCCGTTTCTGCCTATAAAAAATCGGAGAGCGCATGACAATACGTATTTTGCTGGTGGATGACCAGGCACTGTTCCGTGAGGGCCTGCACACCTTGCTTTCTGTTCACGATGATTTGGACGTTGTTGGCGAGGCTAGCAACGGCCAGGAGGCCATCGATGCGGTGGCCAGGCTGTCGCCAGACGTGGTGCTGATGGACCTGCGGATGCCGGTGTTGAATGGCGTTGCCGCCACCAGGCACATCACCGAATCGGCGCCCAACAGCCGCGTCATCGTGCTAACGACGTTTGATGATGATGAGTACCTGTTTGATGGCTTGCGCGCCGGTGCCGTGGGTTATTTGTTGAAGGATGTGCCCTCAGCCAAGCTGGTGGAGGCGATTCGAGCGGCGGCGCGGGGAGAATCATTTTTGCAGCCCTCGGTGGCGGCCAAGGTGCTGGCGGAGTTTTCTAGAATGTCGGGGCAGCAAACGGCCGTTTCTCCCCAGCCCCTCGTTGAGCCTTTATCTGATCGTGAATTAGAAATTTTGGGCGTGTTGGCCACGGGTGCCAGCAATCGGGAGATTGCCAATCAGCTGTACATTACGGAAGGCACAGTGAAAAATCACATCACCAACATTTTGGGCAAGCTGGGTGTGCGCGATCGGACGCAAGCGGCGTTGAAGGCCAAGGAGCTAGGGCTCATCTAACTACGGCCGTTTAATGCAGGCTGTTTTTATGGGCAACCAATTGGGCCACCGGGCGGAGCCTGCCAGAGCGATGACCGGGCACGGCCGTTTCCACGGAATGGACAATGTTAAAATCAGCAAAAGCGTGGCGAAGCTCACCTGGCTTCAGGAAGTAGCTGGGCGTATCGTCCGCGCCCGTGTGGACGAACGTCTCGAAGAAGAGCAAGCCACCTGGCCGCAGTGCCCGCTTGTAAGCAGCAAAGGCATCCCGCTGCAAAAAGCGAAAGTTCAAGATGGCATCGACGCAGTTAGCCGGGAAATAGGGGGCGGTGAGGTCGAAAACGGCCGTTGCCACATCCACATTTAACTCAGCCGCCTGTTGCCGCAGCAGCCGCAGCCCCACCTCAGAAATATCCAGCGCCACCACAGAGAGTTCCAGCTGAGCCACAAACAGGGCATTAACCCCCACGCCTGCCGCTGCATCCAACACGACCCCATTTTTGGGCAGCAGATGGGCAAAATTTTGCAGCAGTTGGCTGGCATTGCCTTGCTGTCGATAATGGCCGTCGGTTTGGTAACGGCCGTTCCACTTTGCCGCATCGGGATGTTTTGTCATTAGCTTTCTCCTGAATGACCTGCGTCACGAGCCTGCGTGACCCAAGGCACTGCGAATCATACCTCAACTTTGGCATCCTATAGGCAACTTACTGGAACGCCAATCATATTGGAGGAGCGCATGAATATCGTCACGATAACCTACATTGTTTATATCTTACTCAGCCTGGGCATTACCGTTTGGGTGGCCCAGACGCTGTTTCGCAACGGCCGACTCTTTGTCATTGATGCCTTTGGCGGCAATGAAACGATGGCCGACGCCGTGAACCATCTGCTGCTGGTCGGATTTTATCTGATTAACATCGGGTTTGTTTCCATGTACCTGAGCTATGGCGCAAAACCGAGCACCGCGGTAGAGGCCATCGAATACATCAGCATCAAAATTGGCGTCGTTCTGTTGGTCTTGGGGGCAATGCATTTCTTCAACATCTTCAACTTTGCCAAATTGCGCAGCAAAAATCGGCGCAAGCAAGTTATGCCAGAGGCCGCCGCGCCCACCCAGGAAGCGTCTGCCTAGGTTATGCGGTTTGGTAGGCAAACTGGTTGTGAAAAGCGAAATTTTTTTCTTAGGAGCGTGTGATGAACCAGACAATTCGTTTAGAAGATGGATATAGACCTGATTTCCCTTCGCTGGGACTTTTTTCTACCTGGTTTGGGGTCGTGCTGATTGGGGTAACGGCCGTTTTGCAACTGAGTCAATCGCGCAGCCGTCTCTGGGCTTTACCGCTGGTGGATGGCCTGAAATTTTTGCTGGTGGCCCTGGTTTTGGCCTCGCTGCTCTATTTGCCTTTTCGCACAGAGCAGGGCGTAAAGTGGGCGGCGCTGCCGCTGGCCATCAACCTGGGCACGCTGATCATTGTGCAGCTGGTGCCGTTTGCAGATCTGGGCGAAGCGTGGCGCTTTCGCTGGCGCATCAGCCAGTACGAAGCCGTGGTCCAGCTGGTTGATTCGGGCGAGCTGTTGCCTGGCGAGAGCGGGGTGGCGACCTTGCCCGATGCGTACCGGCATTTGTCACAAGACAACGGCCGTATCTGGGTAGAAACGGATGGAGACGATACGGCCGTCTTCTTTGTTACTGCTCAGAACGGACCTGGTGATTTTTCCGGCTATCTTTACCACAGCGCGGGCAATCCGCCGCAGCAAGGCGACTTTTTTGGCAGCTGGCGGTACGTAGCCCAGAAGCAGGCAAACTGGTATTTTTGCATTTCGGAAGCGATGCAAGGTGCCCAGCCATGAGCATCAAGCGAGGCTATTGGTGGGGTAAGCTGAGCGGGTTGCTGGCTGGCGGAATGGGTGGCTCCCTGGGCCTGGCGCTGTCCATTTGTGTCGATGTGCTGCTGAACGGCCGTCTTCTCACAGAATCAGAGTGGTTTTGGCAAATGATCGTTATGGGAATTGTTGGTCTATTTTGTGGCGCGATTCTAGGCGCAATTTTAGGCACCGTGCTGGGCGTTCTTATTGCCTGGGCGCAGCTGGATGAATTGGCGCCGGGCATCTGGACATTTACCGGCGCCACAGCGGGCCTGCTTATCTCGCTGGTACCACATGAACTGTACAGTTTGCTCTCGCCCATTGTTTGGGTGTGGGTGGGGGGGCTGGTTGGCTGGTCTAGTGGACGGCTGTTTCTTCATGGGGCCCGATCTGCCGGGAAGAAAACGGCCGTTCCCCCACAATCGGATCCCGCATGAACCTGATGCGGTTGGTTTGGGACAGGTCGTTGTATAATTCTGGCATGGAACGTCAACCGCCCCCCCTGTTACTTACGACATTTATGGTCGCCGTCGTCCTGAAGTTTGTGGGTGGGCTGGTAGGCATTGGTCTGGGTTACTGGCTGCTGTATGAGTTTGTGCTGGATCGCTGGTGGATGGTGCTGGCAACGGCCGTTATCCTCTTCTTGCTGCTGCTCCCCTGGCCTCGGCAAAACCGCAACCATTGGCTGATAGCTGCCCTGGCCTGGGGCATTATCTCCCCGCACCTCGACCTCATCTATGCCGCCTGGGTGCCGTTTGACAAGCTGTTTTTATCCCCTCGTTTTGTAGAAATTGGTTGGTCGGTGCATGTGGTGAATAATATATTTGCCCTCACACAGCTTTTTATTGCCGTCCCGGTGGTGTTAGCCAGCTGGCATTACGGCTGGCGTGGCTTTTGGCTGAGTTTGGGTCTGGCCGGGCTGCTTTACACCATCGCGCCCTTTTTAATGCCCGCTGAGGCGATGATTTGGGGCTTTTACGCCGTGCGTGGTTTTGTGCTGCTGGGCACGATTTTGATTCTGGCCTACATCACCGTCACTCTGGCGACGGCGCAGCGCGAGAGCAACGAGGCGTTGACGGTGGCCAATCGGCAGCTGGCGGCCCAGGCTGCGATGATGGAGCAGTTGGCCGTGAGCCGAGAGCGCAATCGGCTGGCGCGGGAGCTGCATGACACCCTGGCGCACTCGCTGTCGGGAACGGCCGTTACCCTGCAGGCGATCAACACCCTCCTCAAACACGATCCTGAGGCAGCGGGCGAAGAGCTTTTGGCGGCCCAAAGCCAAATTCGAGACGGCCTGGCCGAAGCGCGACGCGCCATCACAGCGCTGCGGGCTTCGCCGCTGGAGGAGCTGGGGTTGGCCGAGGCGGTGCGACAGCGGGCGCAAGCCATCGAAGCGCGGGCCAATCTGCCCATCCGCTGCACGGTGGGCAAGCTGCCGCTGCTGCCGGTAGACGTGGAGCAAGCCATCTATCGCATTGTGGAAGAGGCGCTGGTGAATGCAGAAAGACACGCCCAGGCCAGCCAGATCGGGCTTGAACTCACTCATGTGGCTGGCTGGTTGCTGCTGCGGGTGCAGGATGATGGCGTTGGCTTTGCGGTGGATGAGGTGTGGGGGAACGGCCGTTTTGGCCTGATGGGGATGCGCGAGCGTGCCGAATTAATCAAGGCCGAATTCACGATACAGAGTGCACCGGGGCAGGGCACGACGCTGACCGTGCGTGCCAAAGTGGGGCAAGCATGACAGAAACAATTTCGCTGCTGATTTGTGACGATCAGGAAGTGGTGCGCAAAGGGTTGAATACCATTTTTCGCTACGCTGAGGGCATCGCGGTGGTGGGGCTGGCCGTGGATGGCGAAGATGGTGTTGCCCAAGCTATTGCTGCCAAACCAGACGTCATTTTGATGGATTTACAGATGCCAAAGCTAAACGGCATTCATGCGACGCGCCGCATTTGCACGGCGCTGCCCCAAACCAAAATCATTGTGCTAACCACGTTTGATACGGATGAATGGGTGTTTGATGCGGTGCGGGCGGGGGCCAGCGGCTATTTGTTGAAGGATGCGACGGGGGATGAAATTGTAACGGCCGTTCGCCAGACCCACGCTGGAAACAATCATCTTGACCCCAAAATTGCGGGCAAAATCCTGGCCGAATTTAACCGACTGACACACCAGAAAATTGTGGCCAAGCCGGATGATCCGATTCTGGAGCAGCTGTCGGAGCGCGAATTGTCTATTTTGCGCCTGATGGCCCAGGGTAAAGCCAATCAGGAGATTGCCGAGGCGCTCTTTTTGGCAATCGGCACCGTAAAAAATAACATCAGCCACATTTTGGCCAAGCTCCACGCCAATGACCGTACCCAGGCGGTGCTCACTGCCCTGCGCCGCGGCATAGTCGATTTGGAGTAACTCTCTTGTTTGTCACTCGCGAATACGGGAGTCTATGCTTCTGGATGCCTGCCTTCGCACGAATGACAGCTGGCGCTTGGTTTGCTGACATTGGGTTTGCTTTTTAGTTGAAAAGTGCTAACAGCTCCGCCGTCTTTTCTCGCTTATCGCCGTTGCAGCTAATAAAGCGGCGTACCTCAAATGATTCAATTTCGGCTTCTTCATACGCTAGCCGCACCAATTTTGTGTCGTGGTTGGAGATGACGACCGGAATGCCTCGTTTTGCCAGGTTGGCAGCTTGGCGAGCCAGTTCGGTTTGCTCATTCCAGCCAAAGCCATTGGCACTGTAACTGGTGAAGTTTGCCGTGCTCGACAGTGGCACGTACGGTGGATCGCAGTAGACCACGTCGCCAATCTGGCAGCCGACAAGCACCGCGGCAAAGTTGGCCTGCTGGAAAGTCGCAGATTGGGCTTTTTGGTGGAAATGGTGCATTTCGGCTTCGGGGAAGTACGGCCGTTTGTAACGCCCAAAGGGTACGTTAAAGCCCCCCTTCATGTTATAGCGACATAGCCCGTTGTAGCCATGTTTATTCATGTATAAAAATATGGCGGATTTGCGTCGCAGGTCGCCGGTTTCATTGAATTCTGTGCGCAGGGCGTAGTAGCGGTCTTTGTCATTGTTTTCTGGGGTAAACAGCGGGCGACAGTAGGCAATAAACGCCTCGCCTTCGGTTTGTAGATGTTGGTACAGGGTGATCAGATCGGCATTAGCGTCGCTCAGCAGGTAGCGGGGGTAGTCACTGTTGAGGAACAGTGCGCCGGAGCCGACAAATGGCTCCACCAGTCGGTTGCCTGGCGGCAACAGATCCTTAATGCGTTCCACGATTTTGTATTTGTTGCCGGCCCACTTGAGGAATGGTTTCATCTTATTTGAGCATCCGTTCCAGCAGCCAGGCCAGGTTGGGTGGCTTGAGGAAGGTCAGCATTTCTCTTTCTTGATGGGCATTGTAGGCCACCAACCGCTTTTCTACTGTCCAACCCGTTGTTTTGTCCCAGGTCAGCAAGCCGTATTTGGCGCGGTTGTCGCCGTCACCGGGTAAGTTGACGGAGCTGATATTGGCTAGAATGGTGTCGCCCCAGCGGCGCACGTTGGGGATGTGCAGATGGCCAAAGGCGATGATGCCAGCGGTGGTGGAATGCAGCAACGGCCGTAAATCGTCATCGCTTTGCTCCCACTTGACTGCCCCCAACGCTTCCTGCTGAAAATCGGCCGTAGGGTAGATGACCTGGTTCACGTCCAGTGGATTGGCATGCACGATGAGCAGATCGTCTTGGGGAACGGCCGTTGGCGAAATGCGATGACTAAACGGCAGGCGCTTCAGCCATTTGACGTTTTCCGCCCCAAGCTGGTTGGCCGTCCAGGCAGACAGCGCATTAAACTTGTCCCAATGCTCCCGCTGTGCGTCGCTGGCATCTTCTGGCACCTGCTGTGGCGTGTGGATATATTCATCCGTATTGCCATAGACAAAAATGTCCGTCTCCGCTTTGGCCATTTCCAAACACGCTTTTGGTCGCGCCCCGACCAGGCACAAATCCCCGGCGAAGGCGATGAGATCCGGTGCCTGTTTTTTGATGTCTGCCAAAACGGTTTGCAGGGCCGTTAAATTTCCATGTACGTCTGAATAAACTGCAATTCGCATCTGTTTCCTCCATCTTAACTGGTCAAGTTAGCAGAATTGACTAGTCGCTTGGCTGATTATCGCTGGTCTGGCGAACTCTCGCAAAGAATGACCTGGCCGGTTCACTCTTTTTCTTTTTACGTATTACTGAAAATCTCTTGCCCAATGGTATAATCTGGCATAACAATTTCCAAGGAGCGTGTGCAGATGGCTGAAGAAGCAAAAGAGCAAGAGAAAAAAGAGCAGGATAAAGCAGATACCCCTAAACCCGAACCCAAAGACAATCTGGTTGAGACGAAGCACGTGGTGACGATAAACGGCCGTAAAATCAACTATACGGTCACCTGTGGCACCATTGTGCTAAAGGAAGAAACGGAAAAGGAGGGTAAGGCGGAAGGCCATAAGCCGAAAGCTGAAATCTTTTTCATTGCCTACACGCGTGACGGTATGAAATCCCTCAAAAAACGCCCCGTGACCTTTTCTTTCAACGGCGGCCCGGGCTCTTCTTCGGTGTGGCTGCACTTAGGCGTGCTTGGTCCGCGCCGCATCGTCACCGATGAGGATGGCAATTTGCTCCAACCACCCTATGAACTGATCGAAAATGAATACTCAATTCTAGACCAAACTGATCTGGTTTTTATCGACCCGGTAAGTACAGGGTACAGCCGTGCGGTTGAGGGCGAAAAGCCGCGTGACTTCCACGCCTTCAAGCGGGACATTGAGTATGTGGGTGATTTTATTCGGCTCTACTGTTCGCGATACGGCCGTTGGACTTCTCCCAAATTTCTGGCAGGAGAAAGTTACGGCACCACGCGGGCTGCCGGACTCTCGGGGTATTTGCAAGAGCGGCACGGCATGTATCTCAACGGCATTTTGCTCATCTCTGTTGTGCTAAATTTCCAAACAATTCGTTTCCCTGTGGGCAATGATTTGCCCTATATTTTGTACTTACCCAGCATGGCGGCCACCGCCTGGTATCACAATAAGCTAGAGGACAAGCTGCAGGCAAGCCTGGAAGATACTGTCAATGAGGTACGTCAATTTGCCATGACTGAATACACTCTGGCCCTTATGCAGGGGGCGGCACTTGCCGAAGATGAAAAAGCGAAGATTGAAAAGAAGTTGGCGCGCTACCTCGGCGTTTCTCTGGATTATGTCAAATTATGCAATTTGCGTGTCCAATATTTCCGCTTCTGCAAAGAGCTGCTGCGCGACAAGCACCGTACCGTGGGGCGGCTGGACAGCCGCTTTATTGGCATTGACCGGGATGCGGCGGGCGAACACTTTGAATATGATCCCAGCTACGCCGTTATTCAAGGGCCGTACACGGCCACGTTCAATGATTACGTTCGGCAAGAGCTGAACTTTGAGAGCGATCTGCCATACGAAATCCTAACAGGCAAAGTGTGGCCCTGGAACTATGAACCGCACCAAAACGAATTTGCCAATGTCGCCGAAACCTTGCGTAAAGCGATGACGGTGAATCCCTTCCTGAAGCTGTACGTGGCCAACGGCTATTTTGATCTAGCCACCCCGTTCCTGGCGACCGAATACACCTTTAATCATATGGATTTGGACCCGACGCTGTTGGACAACATCACCATGCATTATTACGAGGCGGGTCACATGATGTACGCCCATTTACCCTCGCTGGCGCAAATGAAAATCGATATGGACGGATTTTTGGCAACGGCCGTATCCGCTTAGATGCACGTCCACGCTGACAATTGATCAAGTGAGTGGGGTTTTTCGAATGAACTTTAGCGAGAAATCCCTCTAATGACAGCCTTTTGTTACCAGTTCAGGAGATTGCCTCATGGCCAAAAAACGAATGCGCAGCCGCCCGAGTCCGCACGGCCCCAACCCCGAAAAGGTTGTCAAAATAACCCAGCCTCGCTGGAATTTACCTGCCTATGAAATTGCTTCCGCTGAACAGCTGCAATTGCTGCACGACAAGTCAATGCAAATTCTAGAAGAGGGCGGCATCGCCTTTTATGACGATGAGTCGGTGCGGATTTTGCAGCAGCATCATGTCAAGGTAGTGGATCAGGTTGCCTATTTTGACCGGGCCCAGGTCATGGAATATTTGTCCAAAGCGCCTTCCCAATTTATTTGGTCCGGGCGTAATCCGGAACACAACGTCATCATCGGCGGCGATCACGTGGTGTTTGCGCCCGTGGTTGGCCCGCCATTTGTGCGCGACCTGGATCGGGGACGCCGCGATGGCACGCTCCAGGATTTGAATAATTTCATCAAGCTGTCCCAAACGATTCCTTATTTGCACAGTCTGGGGGCAGAAATTGTTGTGCCCTCAGACGTCCCCATCGCCTACCGTCACCTGGAAACGATGTACTCCCTGCTCGCTTATGGCGACAAGCCAGTTATGGGCATTTACCACACCGGCCCCATTGCCGCAGATGCTGTAGAGATGGCCAAAATTGTGCACGGCGCCGAAAAT
>CBDUOF010000131.1:0-13194 GCA_965368765.1 uncultured Anaerolineae bacterium
CAAAATCTGCACCGAAGCATTGGCGGCAGAATGTGATGATCACTTTACTGCCCGCTACATCGTCGCCCTGCCCCGCACTGACCCGCTGCCAACGTACCTGGCCGTGCGCCAGGTGCTGGATGCCCAGCCTCAGCTGGCTAACACCCTGGTTGGTCTCGATTTTGCCAGCTACGAAGAAGGCTTTCCGCCAAAACTATTCCGTTCATTCTTCTCCCAGCTTCACAAAGACAATGCCGAAAATCCGGTGCAGCACTTAACGGCCGTTTACCATGTGGGCGAAACATTTTTCGACAAGTCGCTGGAAAGTGCCGTACGCTGGTGTCATGAGGCAGCGCTGATGGGAGCCAAACGGTTGGGTCACTGTATCGCTCTGGGGCTGGAGCCGAGCGTTGCCGTCAGCCGCCGACCGCAGGCACATGAGGCGGAACTGGTCAGTGAGCGATTAGACCAGATCGCCTACGATTTACAATTTGCCCCCGCGCTGCGGCAAGCAGGCGTGGCGATTGATGAAGCCCGGCTAAAGGCAGAGCAACAATCGTTGGCAAAAGTGGGTCTGGAGGAAATGGTGGAACGGCCGTACACGCCAAAGCGCTTCCAGGAAATTCGCCAACGGCAGGAGTTTGTCCTCAATCAGCTTTCCGGACTGGGAACGGTTATCGAGTGCTGCCCCACATCTAATTTGCGAATCGGTGGCGTGCCCGATGCCGAACACCATCCCGTCCACCGCTTGCTGGCCAGTGAAGTCAATCTGTGCCTCTGCACGGATGATCCGGGCACGTTTGACATCACCCTTAACTCAGAAATCGAGTGGGTCCTGCGCCATACCCGGTTCACCCGAAACAGTTTAGCCCAGCGACTCGGTAATCCGCGCCGCTTTTGTCTTTAGACAGCTAAATCCTTAGCGTGCATTGGCCGAATTCAATGAAGGCGTCATAAAGCTGATTGTTTGATCAATCGTTTGAACCGCCAGCCCGTAGTTGAATTCATCCACTTGCCCGGCATTCACGCAGGAAAGGTATGCGGGGCGGGTTCGATCCAATGAATAAATGAACGAGACGAAATAAACAAAATCGATCTCTTCCCAGTCGCCGGGCACGTCCTTGTAGAAAACACCAGAGTATAAAATATTGTTATAGGCTCCGACATAGGTGTCACAAGAGGCCTGATCGCCAGCTTTGGCGCCATCAATGCTGCCCCGCATCGTTTGCAGCGAGCGATGAATATTGTTCATGTTGGCCTTCAACCCTTCCGAATCAAAAGGCAGCTCGGGGAAAACGCCCAAAATATCGTTGGGGTTAGAGATGTAGTAAACGGTGATCATTTCCGTTTCGCCACTCTCTTCTGGCGTAGCGGTCGCCGCAGGCACCGGGGTATTTACCACGGGCACGGGCGTATTGGTTGGAACCGGGGTTTCCGTTGGAATTTCAGCAGGCGTTTCTGTTGGTTCAGGCGTATCGGTTGGCAGTGGTGTTGACGTCGCTGTGGGCGTGGCCGTGTTTGTCGGGGTCGGCGTATTGGTTGGCTCCGGGGTGTTTGTGGGTTCCGGCGTTGGCGACTCCGTCGGGGTTGGCGGAACCGGCGTTTCTGTGGCTTCCTCAACCACTTGGGCAACGGCCGTTGGCGTGGCTATGTCTCCACCGCAGGCGGCTCCCGCCAGCACTAAACTAAGGGCAGCCAATAATAACCACCCGCGACGCCTTAACTGCAACTGTTTCATGATGTTCTCCTTGATGAATAGATCGTTGATTTAGACGTGAAACGCGCAGTTGGCAAAATGACTCATGCAAATCACAAAAGGAATCCTAAAAAGAAAAAGCGACTTCTTCTGATTGACTTAGGGAAAACGGGAGAAACACTGATTCTTAGCTCAAAGAACGCTCCCGTTTTCACCCAGTTGCACAGGTGCAACGATTTATGGGTGACACAAACTTGGTTAAATTTAACGGTTTGAAACCTTTGTCAAAGCGCGACTCTGACCCGCAGTATAACAAAAAAATGGTCTAAAAAACGGCCGTCACTTCAGCGTAACATAGCTCTTTCTTATTGAAATCCATAAGAATACCTGTCTAAACGCACAGGTTTTAGATATATATCTGTTCAAAACATGGACATATTGGTGCGTTTGTACTAAAATAGCGCTATTGAACACCACACACTTGTTAGAAGGAGCAGCTAACCATGCGCATTATTATTACGGGCGGGACGGGACTTATTGGCGCCGCTTTGGCCAACAGTCTGGCAGCAGACGGACAGGAGGTTGTTGTGCTCAGTCGTAACCCGGCCAGACACAACTTTCCGGCAGGGATTCGTGGCGAAAAATGGGACGGCAAAACGGCCGAAGGCTGGGGACATCTGGCAGATGGGGCAGCTGCAATTGTCAATCTGGCGGGGGAGCCGATTGCAGGTTCTGGGCTGCTGCCCAGTCGATGGACAGACGAACGCAAGCGGCGCATTCGCCAAAGCCGGATCGATGCCGGTACGGCCGTTTCTCAAGCAATCGCCGCCGCCAGCCAAAAGCCACAATGCCTCATTCAATCTTCTGGCGTTGACTACTACGGCAACGTGAAAGGCGACCAGGTCATCACCGAAGCATCGCCTAACGGCCGGGGCTTTCTGGCCGACGTAACTGTCGATTGGGAAAATTCCACCGCTGGCGTCGAAGCAATGGGCGTGCGGCGGGTGATCATTCGCAGCGGCATTGTGTTAAGCATGGAAAGCGGCGCGCTGCCCATCACCGTGCTGCCTTTTAAGTTTTTTGTCGGAGGGCCTTTGGGCAATGGGCAGCAATGGTGGCCCTGGATTCACGTAGAGGATGAAGTCCGGGCGATTCGCTTTTTGCTGGCGGATGAAACGGCCGTTGGCCCCTACAACCTTTGCACGCCTGACCCACGCCAGAACAAAGCGTTTGCCCAAACGATTGGGCGAATCATGAACCGCCCTGCGATTTTCCCGGCACCTGCCTTTGCCATTAAGCTGGCACTGGGTGAGATTGCCGCCATTGTGCTACACGGCCGTCGCGCCATCCCCAAGAAGCTGCAAGCGGCAGGCTTTACCTTCCAATATCCAGAACTAGAAGCTGCATTGCAGGACATTTTAAAGTCTTGAGCGATTTTTACAGCGGGCCAGAGCATTTTCCCTTCCAGTTGGGCAGCGGTGCGGTAGGTGCGCTGCTGATTCATGGTTTCCCCGGCACCCCAGCGGAAATGCGGCCGTTGGGCGAACAGTTGGCCGCCGCCGGCTGGGCCGTGTATGGGCCGCTGCTGCCTGGCTTCGGCCCGCAAATTCCAACACTGGCGGAAAAAACGCGGCATGATTGGCTTGACGCCGCCCGCCAACAGTGGCAGCAGCTTCGGGCAAAGCATGAAACGGCCGTTCTCATTGGCTTCTCGATGGGGGGCGCACTCTCGCTCAATTTAGCCGCAGAAACAGCGCCCTCCTACTTGATTCTATTGGCCCCATTTTGGCGTTTTGCCGGTTGGCAAGGCAAGTTACTGCCCGTCGTAAAACATTTCCGCAAGACGTTTTATCCCTTTGCCCAGGCAGATTTTACGGATGCGGCCGTGCGACAACAGCTAAGCGAGGTAATGCCAGGAGCTGATTTAGAGGATACGGCCGTTCAAGACCAAATTCGTCAGCAGATACAGCTCCCCACCAAAGCCATCGACGAAGTACGCCAGCTGGGTAAAAGCGGTGGCAAACGGGCCGCGAGCATCACTTGCCCCACCCTCGTGCTGCAGGGCAGCCAGGACGGCGTCGTGCTGCCCCGCTTTTCACGTCAGCTCAGCAGTCGTCTGGGCGGTCCCGTTACCTACCGCGAGATTCCCGGCAACCACAGCTTTCCCAAAATGCAGTCGCCCAACAGCTACAATATTGTGCCTGATATTGTTGGCTTTGTAGATTCTGCCCAATCTCATTAAGCAAGCGCAAGACGGCTAAACGACTGGAACCCTCAGCTATTTGTGCTTCAGGTAAGCGGCAAAGAAATGGTAAAAATTGCGCCGCTGTTGTTGGGAGATAGGGCCGTCACCTGCCCCTCGTGGAGTTCAACAATTTGTTTCACAATGGCCAATCCCAGGCCAGAGCCCCCGCTGTGGCGACTGCGCGACTTATCCCCCCGCCAGAAACGATCAAAGACATAGGGTAGATCGGCGGGCGGAATGCCGGGACCGCTGTCAATTACAGAAAGGTGGATGGTTTCGTTTTCCTGAACGGCCGTTACCCGGACTCGTCCCCCCGCTGGCGTATGCCGAATCCCATTAGCCACCAAATTGGTCACGGCCTGCTGCAGTCGATCCGCATCGGCCAACACAATGAGCGGCTGCTCTGGGCCATCATTGACCAGCTTCACAGCGCGTGTTTCGGCCAGGGGCGCCAGGCGCCCCGCCACGGTGGCGGTCAGCTGTCGCACGTCAACAGGCTGGAGCGACAAAGATAGCTGTCCTGAATCGGCCAAGGAGAGCAAGCGCAAATCGTCGATGAGGCGAGAAAGTCGCTGGACTTCATCATGCAGCTCTTGGAGCTCCCCTGAATTTGGTTCCAACAAACCGTCAAGCATCCCTTCCAGATTGGCCTTCATGACGGTTAGCGGCGTGCGTAGTTCATGGGCCACATCGGCCACCATTTGCCGGCGCAGCTGCTCCTGCTGGATGAGCTTGCTGGCCATCTGGTTGAACGCTTCCGCCACCTTGCCCAGCTCGTCCTGAGATCGCACCGGCACGCGTACGTTCGTTTCGCCAGCGGCCAATGCCTGCGAAGCGCGGCGCATCTGAGACATGGGGCGGGTAATCTGGCGAAACAGCAGCGTGCCTAAAATGATGGACACCACACCTGCGGCGATTACGGCCGTTTGGGCTGCATCCTGTACGTCGGTCAAAAATGACAATCCCAATGCTTCTGGCGAAGCGGGCGCCAGCAAATCAACCAGGGGGATCTCGATTACCTCCTCATTGTTCACCTGCAGATCGTGCTGATTGGCCCGTGGCAGCGACTCAAGCGTCGGTTGAGCAATCGGTTCCACGGTGGGCAAATCCTCAAGCAGCTCCCGCCCGCCTAACGCATCAGGTAATTCTGGCATTTGTGGCAGTTCCGGTAGTTCTGGCAGTTCAATTGATGTTGGCAGGCCAGGTGGCAGCGGCCGCACAATAATAGTATCCCCATGAAATTCAACAGTCGCGCCATCCAGCATGATCGGGTCATCCAGCAGCGTAGGCAAAACGGTGCGGACGTAATCGTTGCGCTGGTTGATATATTGGCTAAAGGCACGCGAGGTCACGTTGCCAATGACGCTGGAAACAATAATCAGCATGAGGAAGATGACCACGGCAAAAGCGCCCATAAGCCGAAACCATAAGCTGCGGGTCATCCAGCGGAAACCACTCCAGGCGCGGCGCAGTAGCTGAAATTTCCACTGCAGAATGCGCCACAGAAAGCCTAACGGCCGTCTGAGCCACTTAATTCGCCCAAACCGCGACGTCTCCGCTTTGGACACAATGAGCTTATCGCCAAAGCGCCACTCCTCCGGCTGAATGCGCCGCCCCCGTCGCTTAAGGCTCAAGCGCTGGCGCAAAGCGCGAAACGGCCGTATTCGGATTCGTTTCAATCGGTTACGCATGAGGCAGCTCCACTTCATCCAATCGGTAACCCACGCCGTAAATCGTATTGATGATCGACACGTCTCCCACAGCCTCTTTTAGTTTACGCCGCACATTTTTAATGTGCTGGTCGATGGCCCGTTCAAACTCCTCGTACGCCACACCCTGCACCGCTTCCAGCAGCTGTGCCCGACTGAGCACCCGACCCTTGTGCCGCATGAGCGTAGCCAGTAACTCAAATTCGGTCTGCGTTAAATCCAGCAGCTGTCCATCAATCCAGACGCGATAGGCGGCCAGGTCCAGCTGGAGCGCCCCGGCTTGCAGGCTTTCAGCACCGGCCATGCTCCCCTGCGTGCGGCGCAGCACTGCGCGGACCCGGGCCACTACTTCACGTGGTGAAAATGGCTTACTAATGTAATCGTCGGCGCCCAGCTCCAGACCGATGAGCCTGTCCATCTCTTCGGTACGGGCCGTGAGCATGATAATGGGAATGTTGCCCATGCGGCGCAGGCTGCGGCAAATGTCCAGACCATCCTGGCCGGGCAAATTAAGATCGAGCAGCACCAGAGACGGCCGTTCCTGTCGAAATGCCGGCACCGCCTGTTTGCCATCGTGAACGGCCGTCACGGTAAACCCCGCCTGCTCCAAATAGAGCCGCAGGGTACGGACAATCCGTACTTCATCTTCCACAATCAAAATCTTGTCACTCATAAGCTAAAGGAATTTTATCATAGGTGGTGAATTAAAGATTATGGAGCATTTAGGGCAACGCGGAGCGCTTCATCTAACTTCACGGCATGGCTGGAGCCAGCGACGGCAAATACTCGTTCGCCCTGTTCCACCAAATCAATCACAACGCGAATAAAATGCTCATCACGTACCAAATTGCCGTCAATCTCTGCCAAATAGCCCGGTAAACCAAACTGATCAGAAACGTCTCGCCAGTCAGGGCCGTCGGGGAAGTAGGTTTGCCAGGCTGCTTCAACGGCCGTTACATTGGCAAAAACAGCCTCAATGCACGGCCAATCGCGTCGCTCACGGACAGCCTCTGCCACCAACTTCTCAGGATCATCAGGAAGCCCAAAACGACGGGTGGAAAAGTAAGGGCGAAGCACAACAAACAAAGCAATCTGCTCTTGGGAAAATGATTGATCCAGCAGAGCTGCCATTTCTATATCGAGCGGCGGTTCCCAAGTGTATGTCGGGATATTATCCCGCCGTGCCAAAGCATGGACAGCGCCGGGTTCCGAAAAGGTTTCCACCGGATCCATCAGCCCAGGAAAAAGGATGCCCAATTCGCTTTCCACCAGGGCAACCGTCGGCTGAAAGGTATCCCAGCGGGCTTCGATGTCGCTAATTTGGGGATTTTGCGGATCGTTGGTGTGTTCTGCACCATAGATGATAACGGCACCATTGGATACGGCCGTTACCTCAACAACATACGGCCTGGGATGCGTAGAAATGAGGGCTTCATATTGAGCATTATTTAGCAGTGGTTGGGGCAGATCAATGGTTCGTTCAGGAAGATAGGTCGGCACTTTGCGCCAGGCAAACACAAATCCCCAAAGGACAACGAGTAACCACAAAACAATCACACCGATAATGAGGCGGCACAATACGGTTCGTTTGGGATTATTTCTCACGCTATCTCCCGAATGTGTCATGAAAAAAGCATCCCCAACCCGAGCCCACTACCTACAAGGGTAAGGGTCGGGGTGAGGGTGTAAACTATCCTATTCAGGCCTACTTATTCAGCGACGCGGGCGATTTCTCTTTCGGTTGCCGACGGTTGCGCACCAGCATCACCAAGCCGAGTCCAATGAGACCAAAGGAGGCCAGGATCGTACCTATGCCATTGACAACCTGAAAAAATGAGGGTTCGTGGTCTACGTAGATCGTGGTGGGGAAGTCAGGGATTTCAGGTATCGCAGGAATTTCTGGGATAGGGGGAATTGTAGGAATAGGCGGGATGGTTGGGATGGAGGGAATGACAATTCGCTCCTCGATACGGTCTTCTATCCGCTGCTCAATCCGTTCTTCTATTTGCTCATCAATCGTGTATTCGAGCTCGTTCTCAAGCTGGTCACGATACTCTGTACGAATAACGAAACTTTGCCGACTCTCAGCACTGTCCACGCCAACTGCAAAACCAATTAATGCCCCAATACCAATAAAAATCAGTAACGTCCCTGTCTTTAACAACCGCTTAAATAATCGCTTTATTCTCGCTCGCATTTTGCTACCTCCGTTTCTTTTTAGCTATGACCTGAAGGTTAGCAAGCAATTATGTAGGCAATGTGTAGACCGTTTTTAGGGATAGTGTAGCTTTTTTGAGGATAGAGAACCGGGGCAGCAAAGCGTAAAAAGAGGGCAAGGGAAGCGCTCACGTTTTATCTGCACGTTATCAGTTTTAGCCGCTAGTTATTGGCGTCGACCAGCCGATTAATTTGCTCCGGCCCACCCAGAACGCCCAATACGTGACCGATGGTAACGGTGCGCTCTCCTGCGGGGTGGAAATCGGAACGGCCGTCTTCCCGCACCAGCACCACGCTCACATCATATGTCTGCTCAATGTCAGACATTGTGCAGCCCAACAGGCCAGACCCGGCTTCTACTTTAAGCCGCGCCAGGCTGAGCGCTTCGCCCTCCACCGTGATGGGCCGCGTGATGTCTACATCGGCAGCCGCAGCCGCAAAGGTAGGTGCCGCCATGCCGGTCGCACTCATCGCCCGAAAGCCAAACTGTTCCTGCAGCGATTGACTAAAGTCATCATCAAAAATACGAAGCACTACCCGAATTTGCGGATTGAGACGCCGTGCCTTGAAGGCGATCTGCAAATTCATGCTGTCGTTTTGGGTGCATAAAATGATGGCGCGTGCTTCGGCAACGCCTGCTGCTTGCAACGCCTTTTCACGACGGGCATCGTCCTTCAGAACCGGAATCCCCATGCCTTGCGTCTCGACAATTAGGTCTTCATCCGGGTTCAGTTCGATAACCGACACGTCTCTGTCAAGCTCAAACAGCTTTAGCGTCACGCGATAGCCCAGATGCCCCAGGCCAATCACCACAATATGGTCATGAAAAGTAGAAGCAACCGCCATTTCCCACTCCTTGCTGCGTTCTCGCCGGTTAAAAAAGAGTAGCCCAAAATCTGCCAGACCCTGGGCCAAGATAGAGATGCCAATAATGGGCATGATGAAGTAAAAGATTTGCAATGAAAAATGATTGGGCAGGTTGTCGCCCAGGGGCTGCAAAAAGGTGAGTCCCAATACCTGATAAATTGCTTCTACCAGGGCCCGACTGCCCACATCTTCGCCAAACCGTCTCGCCAACAGAAAATAGAGCCCACCGCCCCCCGTCATAGCCAGGGAAAAGTAGGTTAACGGCCGTATAAATTCCCGCACCAGCAGCAACGTATCGCGCCAGGCAGCGCGCAGGCGGCGCACACGGCCGTTTCGTTTATGATTTCTGGAGTGAGTTCTCGACTTCATTTAGTGCTTTTTTTACCACAGAAAACGCAGAGCGGGTGGCGAATAGAACTTCTCGGTATCTCAGGGAACGCTGTGGATACTTTTTTTATTCTGCAATCGTTAAGCCAGTCAGTAACAGTTTATCATCAACGGCCGTTCCCGTGTCGTCCAAAACCGAAAGGCGGCGCAAGGACCTTAGCAAGTAAAAGCCCACCTGCACGCGATAAGGTCCCGGCGGCAGCTCTGTGGCCAACGGCACCTGGTAACGATCCTTAACCTCTTCGCCCGGCAGCCATTGGCTGGTGGGGAACGTCCCTTGCACGGGCCAGCTATCCACCTGCCCCACGATCTGGTCATTGGCGTCCAGCACCTGCACAAAAACGGTGTAATCCTCCGCCAGGGGCGCCAGCGCCTGCCAGGACAGCGTCAGGTCGAGCACGCCTCCCGTCTGTAGCGTCATGGTGGGTAAAGAAACGTCAAGCAGCGCAATTTTGTCCTCAAAGTTCGTTGCCCCTGGTGGCAGCGGCACGCCGCTGATCGCTATCTCGCCCAGCAGGCAAAAGCTGGTCACCGGGCGCATCCAGCCACAGTGGGCCATGCCCAACGGATCCTGGGCAGAGAGCTGGTAAACGCCGCTAACGTTGGGCGCGTTAATCTGCTTGAGTCGGGTAAAGGTGACGTTGGCGGGAACGGCCGTATCTGGAGCCAACCCAGGCAGAGGCAGCGGCACGACTTTTTGACGCAAAGAGAACAACATCTCATCGGCCTCCCCCTGCCCGGCAATCAGGACTTGCAGCTGCGAGCCGGGGCGCGCCTGGCTGGCATACGCGATATCAGAAATTAACGCGCGACCTACCTGTGCCCGCACGGCCTGAGCCAGCACACGTGCTGACGTAGCGGCAAAGTGGTGTTGGGCAACGTCTTGCCAGGCCAGGTCAGCAGCGGGCGTAAAAGGTGGCGCCACGGCAACCTGAAGCTGCAAAGTTTGCGCCTCGCTCAAGATAGGGCGCGGCCAACTGTGGGTATCGACCACCAGCTCGCCGGGTCGCCAGGCCACAGTGGGATAATTGTTGTGTACGGCGTGTTGCCCCGTGGCCACATCCGGCTCGCCGATAAAATCTGCTCCGGCCCAACGGACAAAAATGTGCTGTGTCTCGGTTAGAGGAAGATCGGTTTGCCAGATTAGCGTCACGGCAGCAGCCGACGGATCGCTGGGGTCTTCCGGCTCGATGGCTACGCCCGTCAACTGCATGTCCCCAAAACTGACGGCAACCTGCTCAGCGGTAGACGG
Source organism: uncultured Anaerolineae bacterium (assembly GCA_965368765.1). GTDB lineage: Bacteria > Chloroflexota > Anaerolineae > Promineifilales > Promineifilaceae > Leptofilum. The sequence continues at coordinate 10,353 of CBDUOF010000131.1, forward strand.
CCGTTCCAGCAACGGGGCCACCAATACTTCCGTCAACGCACCCACGGCCCGCAAATGGTAAACGCCCGCCAGCCCCGGCAAAAATCGCGCCAGATAAACGGGCTGTCCTGCGGCCAGGCGGGCATCCAGCTCAGCACGATAGGCGGCTTCATCGGGCAGCACCATAATGTCGAGATCGGAGCGGATGCCTTCTGCCTGCTGTAAATAGTAAAGCGGTGGAAATTTGTCACTGTCGGCCAGGATGGCGGCGTTGGCGGCCAAAGGCTGCTGCAAGACGCCCACCCCCCACTGCGTACGGCCGTCTGTGGCAGAGCTATCTAACCGGGCACGATTATTCACCGCCAGCAGGAGCATGGGTAGCAGCAAAAGCAGCAAAACGGCCGTCTGCACCAGCGGGACCAGCGGCTTGTTTTCCCGGTCCAATCGGTGCGTGATGAGTTGAAGAACGGCCGTTGCCCCACTGGCCCAGCAAAGCCCCACCACCAGCTGTGCCGGAATCAGAAATACGGCCAAATCAGGCACATAATAATTGAGACAGTAAAAGGTAAAGCCCAGCCAGGTGATACCCAGAACAACCGCCAGGCGCCACTGTCGCCAGGCCAGATACCCCAGGCCAACCACGGCCAAAACCAGATTAAACTCGCCCCAATTTTCTAAAAAGAGCCGCCCTACAATGCTATACCGGGCCAAGTCGCTTAGCCAGGCCCCCCACTGCAGCGCACCCTGAAAACGGCCGCCCACGACCCACTCCACAAAGCGGCTCATGCCCATCGGCTCCCCGTTCACCGCCTGCCAACGCAGGGGAAGGTACAAATAAAGCAGGAGGGGGAGCATGAAGGCAGCGAGGAGTTTGAAGAAGAAACGGTAATTAGTAATCAGTATTCGGTAATCGGTATTCAGCTTATTCTCTGTGGCGCTCTTTGTTCCGCTTTTTCCTAAAAAGACCACTATGATTGTTAGAGCGGCAGGGGGCAACAGAAAAACGGTGGTGAGATGATTGGTTAGCCCCAGACCAATGACGGCGGCGAGAATGAGAAGCGTTAACCGCAAAGAGCGTAAAGAACGCGAAGGTTCATTTTGAGCCGCTTGCCAATCGCCAACCGCCAATCGCCAATCCCCCAGTCGTCGCATGAGCCACAGCGCTACACACACCACCAGCGCATGAAGCGCATAGACCTCAGCGGCAATGGCCTGGCTCCACAGGGAGCTGGTGAGACCCATGACGACGGCACCGAGCACGGCCGTTTCCGGTACGCCCCACAGCTCCCACAGAAATTTGAAAAAGAAAAGGAGCGCCAGAGTGGACAGGACGGCCGTTCCCAGATTAATGCGCCAGGCCACCGACCCAACCGGCAGCAGGCTAAACAGCTTGCCCAGCAGCAGGTAAAGCGGATAGCCGGTGGGGTGAGCAATCCCCAGCTGCGGGGCCACCACCTGAAACTCAAACGTGTCTGCCTGCCCCACCGTGCCAGACATGGTGGAAAGGTAAACAGGCAGTAGCGCCAGCGAAACCAGCAGCGGCCCCAACCAGCGCCAGACGGCCGTATCCCGCCAACGCCGCCTTCCCGCCCAAAACAGCAGCGCCAGCCAGAGCGCCGCGCCAAAAATAAAGCGGCTGCGGCCCAAATCTACGGCAGGGTCCGCCAAATAGATCAGATTGAGCAGGAATGGGGTAAGGGTTACCGGCTGGACCAATCGTTGTCCCCAGCGCTGCCAAAGCAGCCAGGTAAGCAGGGTAAAAATAGCGCTAAAGGTGAGGGTGAGAAACGGCCGTCCCAGCCACAGCCAGCGCGGAAACAGCCCTTCATACAAAATGCGACTGGCCGACAGCCAGCCGACAAACGTCAGAAAAAAGAAAGAGAAATGAGCCGAAAAAAAAAGCCAACCGTGCGGCATAGGGAGAAGTTGGCGACTGAATATCGGTACGCATACGACCCTTATTGTACCCGTTCAGTGAACAACAAAACAGGCAGCCAACCAAACAAAAAAAGTGGCACCGATTGTGCCACTTTTTTCCCTAAGGGTTCGTTCCCAAATAACTTTTGACAAGGAAACGAACCCCAAGGTTTGCTCGTTTACCAAAATCTAAAATTAAAAACGGGCAAACCCTAAGCAATCTTCAATTGTTGAATCGGCTCGGCTAAGAACTGTTCGTTAGCTGTGGGCCGCAACCGGCTTACCTTCGTCTAAGTGAGCTTTTTGCCACGGTGTGCCTAGAAACGGCAGTGCAAAGTAATCCAGACCGTAGTAGCCTGCAACCTTCCAGGCCAAAATCAGGAGCATTGCCACAAATAAGAGCATCCCGTTGGTGCTTGCAGCGCCAGCCATAATGAAATTCCAGTTCAAAAAGCCGCTAAAAAAGGCAGCAATACCGGTGAATAAGCCTAAAACGAGAGCAATACCTATCAGAAGTTCACTGTAGGCGATCACTTTGGCAAACCAGGTATACGCTTCTGCATCCAACATAAACTGGAGCAAGCTGCGATACCAGTCAAAGGCGATGGCGGGCCTACCGGTTTCTGGAATGGCTACGGCACCTGTCCAGAATCCTTTTAGGGCATCGCCGGTTTCTACCCAGGCTGGATTGCTCAATTTGCCCAACGAGGCAGTAATCCATTGATAGCCCAGCCAAACGCGAAGCACGAGCCAAACGATGGCCATGCGCGTGTCGCTAAATAATGTTCTGGCAAGTGGGGGATCCTGAACCACCATTCCTTTGCGGGTTGTAATACTTTTCATTTCTGACTTCTCCTTATCTAAATTCGCGCACCCTAAATAGGTGCTGCCTATCTTTTACTATTAGAATCACTTATTGCTAAGATATGCATAATATATACCGGAC
>CBDUOF010000132.1:0-13192 GCA_965368765.1 uncultured Anaerolineae bacterium
GCTGGCATTGGTCGCAATCCAGCCACCCAAAGTGGAAAGCTCCAGACTATCTGGTTCATGTCCACTGGTGTAGCCCACCCGTTCCAGTCGCTCTTCCAAATCCTTCCCGGTAATGCCTGCCTGAATCTCAGCCCGAAAATTCTCGTGGTCAATCCACAAAATTTTGTTCATGCGGCGCATATCCACAGACACAATGGAGCGGGTTTCATTTTGCGGCAGCTGCAAAGCGCAGCTCACGCTCGTGCCGCCACCGTAAGGAACCAGGCACACATCGTGACGCTTGGCCAGATCGATGAGCGTCTCAACTTCCTGCTGGCTCTCAGGGAAAACCACCAGATCCACAACGCGATCCAGCGTCCCATATAGCACCTTATACACTTCATCGGCCGTTGTTTGACCGTGGCTGTGTATCAGCCGCTGCCGATCATCCGTCGTGACTTTTTCTGGGGCAAGCGCTGCTTGTATGGCCTGGGAAAAGGCATCGTTCAGAGCGGGCCGCGGAACGGGCCTGTTCGTGACGACCGGCTTCAGGTTGTCGTAGTCAATTTTGATATCGAGCATTTCTTCGACAAAGGGCAGGAATTCGTGCATGACGGTGCCAGATAGCGCATAACGGCTGCCGGTCACCGTAACGGTGCGGTCTGGATTGAGAGAAAAGTAAGTGTCGGTAAAGCCCCATTTGTGATCATAGCGAATATCTTCGCCGTTTGGATTGCCTGCATCAAGTGATTTATCTGCCATTCTGTCTCTCTCTTCCCATTTGTGTTTGGATGGTTTCAGTTTCGGTATACGGCCGTCTCTGCAACCGACAATACAACCATGCATTATCAATCAGTTTGCCAATCCTGGCAAAATATCATCCCCCTTCGCTATACTTTCCTCCATGAAAACAGACAATTTCACAGCCTTCAGTCACCTTGCCCGCACCCGCCGCGCCATTCGCCGCTACAGTGGCGCGCCCATCTCGCCAAACCTGCTAAACCAGCTGCTGGAAACCGCTACCTGGAGCCCATCGGCTCACAACCGCCAGCCGTGGCGCTTTGCCGTGTTGGAGGCCCCAGCCAGCAAGGAAACGCTGGCTCAAGCCATGGGTAGTCGGCTACGCGCTGATCGCACGGCGGACGGAGACCCAGTCGAAGCAATCGAGCACGACGTGTCCCGCTCGATTGCCCGCATTACCGGGGCTGCGGTTTTGGTCGTTGTGTGCCTGACAATGGCCGATATGGACAGCTATCCCGATGCTCGCCGCAGCCAGGCTGAACGCACCATGGCCGTGCAAAGCGTGGCAATGGCGGCACAAACGCTATGGTTGGCTGCCCACGCCGCCGGGCTGGGGGCCTGCTGGCTGTGTGCGCCGCTCTTTGTGCCTGCCTTGGTGGCACAAACGCTTGGCCTGCCGCCCGATTGGGAACCGCAGGGCTTGCTGACGCTGGGCTGGCCTGCCGAGGAAAAGGTGAAAGCGCGACACCCCTGGCCGACGCGCGTGCAATTTTTGGATCGATGAGTCGGCAACCACGCAGCACCCAGAAACGCCCACCAACGTAACAGAGGCGTTTGGTTAAAACTATCTTTGTCCGGTATAATAAACGCTTGTTTTTTATACTGTACTTTTGATGGCTTTATGGACTACTCCAAACAGGTTCCCGCCGCGGAACGAACCCTAAATATTTTAGAGGCGCTGAGCAGTGCGCCAGATGGCCTGAGTGCGACAGAGCTGCTCGCTCAGCTAGACGTGTCGCGCAGCGGGCTTTTTGCGTTGCTCAACACCCTAAAAGCACGGCACTACGTTGCCCAAAGCGACAGCCGGAGCAAGTACCAGCTGGGGCCCGCCTTGTGGACGCTGCTGCCACAGCAAAAGCCAGGACTGGAACCGCTCATTGCGGCGTTTGAAGCAGAAATGGCTCAGAGCGAACTAACGGAAACGGCCGTTCTCTTCTGGCTGGCTCGGCAGGAGACCGTACTGCTTGCCCAGCGCGAAGGTGCACAGCGAGTACGCGCCGTCTTCCGCCTTGGGCAGCGCGATCTGGCCGAAAATAGTCCAGGGGGGCGCTTGCTGCTGGCGGGCTTGCCGCCGGATAGCCGAACAGAGCAAACGGCCGTTTTCGACCAAATTCGACAAGAAGGCAGCGCCATTCAGGAAACGGGCGAAACGCTCGACATCGCCTGCCCCATTTGCGCGGATGGCATTCAACCTGTGGCAGCACTCCAGGTCAGCCTGCCCACCTTCCGCAGTCAGCCGGAGCTGAAGGACCGGCTCAAAAAGCAGGTGCAGCAAACTGCCGCCCGCATCTCATTTCGGCTAGGTGCGGCAGTCTACCAGCCGTACGGCTGGGCTGTAGGGGAACCCATCGGCCCTAACCGCGCCCTGAGCCAGACGGAAATTGAGCAATTTTTACAAGGGCCCTGGGGAGCCCGATTGGCCTGCGTGCGTCAGGATGGTACGCCCCACGTTTTGCCACTTTGGTATGAGTGGGACGGCCGTTTCTTTTGGGTCGCCGCCTCGCCAGGGGCACAGTGGAAGCAGGTCATCGACGAAAGCGATGACGTTTCGCTAACAATTGACGAACCCTGGCCGCCGCTGCGCCGCGCTTTTGTGGTTGGCACAGCAAAAGCCATCCTTGCGCCCGATATTCCCGGTGGGCTGGCTGGCCTGCGGCAGCGGCTCGCCGTGCGCTATCTGGGACAGGGCGCGGCCCAGCAGCCGGAGCTATGCCAAACAGATGGCTGGGCTGCCGTTTGCATCACGCCGCAGCGAATCAGCGGACAACAAGGCCTGGGGCGTCTATGAATCCGTCGCTAGATATTTTGGTACGGCAGGTGAGCCATGTCTACCCCACCGAGGCTGGGGCGCTGCCTGTGCTGCACGAAATCGAGCTGCGCCTCCAGCCGGGAGCGTTTGTCAGCCTGGTGGGCGTGAGCGGCTGCGGTAAATCGACGTTGATGCGGCTGATTGCCGGTCTGCAAAGTCCGACACGCGGGGATATCTTGCTGAACGGCCGTTCGCCAGCCGCAGCGCGAGCCCAGAAGCAAATTGGCTGGATGGCCCAGCAGGCGGCGCTGCTGCCCTGGCGCACCGTGCTGGAAAATGTGACCCTGGCCCAGAAAATTAATCCACAGCGAGGGGAAACGGCCGTTCCTCAGCCCGGCGAACTGCTAAAAATAGTCGGGCTCACGGAGTTTGCCCACGTTTATCCACACACCCTGTCTGGTGGGATGCAGCAGCGGGCGGCACTGGCGCGCACATTGGCGACTGGTGCGGCCCTATGGCTGATGGATGAGCCCTTTGCCGCCCTGGACGAGCTAACCCGTGAGCTGCTGGCAGGCGAATTGCTGCAGCTGTGGCAGCAGTTTCGCCCGACCGTGCTGTGGATCACCCACAATTTGCACGAAGCCATTCGGCTTTCTGATCGCGTGGTCGTGCTGACACCTCGCCCCGGCACCATTGCTGGTGAAGTCGTCGTGCCGCTGCCCCGCCCCCGTGACGACACCAGCGAAGCCTTTCAAGATTTATTGCGGCAGGCGCGCGCCCTGCTGCGACAGGAGGTGGCCTTTGGCCAATGATATAAAGCTGTTGGCCAAACCCCTTCGTCACAGCGCTGCCACCCGCTGGTCTGGCGCGGGGCTGGTATTGTTCACGCTGCTTCTGTGGGAAACGGCCGTTCGCCTTTCCCACACCCCCGCCTACCTCTTTCCGGCACCGACAGCCGTGTTCGGTTACCTGGCTGCCCACCTGAGCGATTTGCTGTTGGCAGGCGGGGTAACGCTGCTCGAGGCGGTGGCCGGGTTAATTTTGGGAACGGCCGTCGGCCTGGCTCTGGCAGTATTGATTACCTTTTGGCAGCAGCTTGAGCAAGGCGTGATGTCGCTGGCAATCCTGGCCAAATCGACGCCAATCATCGCCATCGCCCCAATCCTGACCATCTGGCTGGGCTTTGGGCCTGCCCCTAAAGTGATTGTGACGGCACTGCTGACCTTTTTTCCAGTGCTAATCAATGCGCTCACGGGCTTTCGCTCGGTCAATGGTGCCTTGCTGGATTGGCTACGCTCGCTTAACGCAACGCCTCAGGAGATTTTCCTGCAGGCGCGCTGGCCGGGGGCACGGCCGTATCTCTTTGCTGCGCTGCGTGTGGTGGGCCCGCTGGCCCTCATCGGTGCGGTGGTGGCCGAATGGATGGGAGCATCCAGTGGTCTGGGGCGTGCCATGTGGCTATCCTACACAAACCTCAACATGCCCGCCCTGTTTGCCGCTGTATTTATTTTGACAGGATTGAGTACGGCCGTTTATCAGGCGATCGTCTGGCTGGAAAAGCAGCTACTCTTTTGGGAGTGATACCTATTTTGAAACAGCGTCGATTTTTCAGCTTGCTCATTGTGTTTGTCACGCTGACTGCCTGCGACAGGCAACAGCCAGATGCTCTACGCACGATGACCTTTATGGCAGGTTTCCGCCCGCAGGCCAACCTGCCATTTGTGGGTGCCTACATGGCCCAGGAGAAAGGGTTCTTCGCTGAAGAAGGACTATCTGTAACCATTCAGCATTCCGGCGGCGGAGGTGAACATCTCCAACTGTTGGCGGCGGGCAACGTGCAGGTAACGACACAAGATGCGGCCGTTTTGCTGCAGCGTCGCGCCGATCCAGGGCTGCCGCTGGTGTCCATCGGGCTGATTGGTCAGCACGGTCAGCAAGCCTTTGTGGCCCTGGCCGATAGCGGCATCGGCTCACCTTCGGAATGGGCCGGTCACACTGTCGGTTTCAAAGGCACACCGCCGCCGGATCTGTTTGCACTTTTGGCTACGGCGGGCCTGTCAGAAACGGATATCGAGTTGGTTAATGTTGGATTTGATCCCCGCACCCTTACCGAAGGTTTAGTTGACGTTTATCCCGTTTTCAAGTCGAATGAGCCAAATTTGATTCGTGGCTGGGGCTACCAGATTGTGCAGTGGGACGCGGCCGATTTTGGCGTGCCCACGTTAGGGCTGGCGTACGTCACCACAGAAGCGCTGGTCGCAGAGGAACCAGAAATGCTGCAAGGCTTCATGAATGCTGTACTGCGCGGCATCGCTTATGCCCAACAAAATCCTGACGAAGCAGTGGCGATTGTGCTGCAATACGCTGGCGAAGACGCAGATGCAGACCACATGCGCTTCATGCTGGAAAGCGAGTTGGCCGATGCCATCTCGCCCAATGGATATGGGTGGCAAACGGCCGATCAATGGCAAAATCTGGCCAATATGCTGCAAACGTACGGTTTATTGCCAGGCGAGATGGCTGTGGATGAAGCATTTACGACGCAGTTTTTGTTTGGTCCGAAGTAAACGTTCTGCATCACAAACGGCGCGCACTATCGCGCCCGAATAACTCACTTGATTTATGAATCTTTGGACAATCATCCCGGTTAAATCCTTGGACCACACGAAATCGCGGCTGGCGAACATTTTGTCGTTGGCCGAGCGAGGCCGGCTAACAGAGACCCTGCTGCGGCGAACGTTGCAACAGCTAGAGAGCGTCCCACTTCTGGAGGAAACGGCCGTTATCAGCCTGGACCCCACGGTGGCAGACATTGCCAGGGCGTACGGCAGACGCTGTGTTGCGGAGCCTGTCGGCAGTGGGCTAAATGGCGCCGTTGCAACGGGGTATGCCCTGGCGACCGCCAATGGAGCCAGCCATCTACTTGTCCTCCCGTCCGATTTACCCTTTTTGAACAGAATAGAGCTAGACATGCTGCTGGCGGCAGCAGCGGCCGTTTCGCCGCCTACCCTCCTCATTTGTGGTGATCAGCGGCAGCAAGGCACCAACGGAATGATTGTGCCCACGGGGCTGGGATTTCAATTTAGATACGGCCGTCACAGCTTCCAGCACCATCAGCAAGAAGCCACCCGGCTGGGGCTGCCCTGCAAGACCCTTCAGCTGCCGGGCTTCCAGTTCGATCTGGATAGTGAGCAAGATTACGATATCTATACGAAACAACGCCACTTTGCCCTTCCCCAAAGTTGAATTCTGCCCAAATTGAGATACCTTTTAGGCAACGTTTTGGGCGCCAAGCAGGCGTCACGCTCCGCAAATTTACAGAGGAAGTTAAATTATGAAATGTTCCGTGTGCAAAGGCAACATGGTGCAAGAAAGTACCAATTACAAGACAGAAATCGACGGTGATGAAGTAATCATTGAGGATGTGCCCATCTGGGTTTGTGAACAGTGCGACTCCTCATTTTTAGATGAAGAAGTCATCGAAGCCGTTGAAGATATGCTGGCCAGCCTGGCCGGTGGCCTCGCAGATGAGGAGCCACCCGAAGCAATTGATTTGGAGTGACCTTTCGCAACAAATACCCCCATATTTCGTACAATTTAGTAGTAATACGGTTATGAACCCTGTATTTTCGGGTACCAAAAGGAGCGAATTATGTGGCGTAAATTGATCACTTTTTTATTTGTTCTTGGCGCGATCTTATTGGGCGTTGGCAGCGCCGCTGCACAGGAAAAGAGTTACAGTGCCGATCGTTTTGATGTGCACCTACAGGTACAAAACGATGGCTCCATGCTGGTGACAGAAACTGTCGATTTCAACTTTGTGGGGGAGCCGTTTACCTTTGTGTTTCGGGAGCTACCCACCGATTTGACAGATGGCATCACAATTTTGGCGGCATCGGTAGACGGCCGTCTTTATCCGCGCGGCAGCAGTGCCGGTCAGGTGGAAGTTGAGCAGGGCCGGGACATTCGCGTGACCTGGCATTTGGAGCCAACCGCAAACGTGACGCGCACTTTTGTGCTGGAGTATCAAATCTTGGGCGTTGTTCAGCAATCAGGCGGGGTCGATTTGCTACGCTATCAGCCATTGCCAGAGTCATTTGAGTATACGATTGATAGCAGCAGCATCACCCTCTCTTATCCAAACACGGCCGTTTTGCAGGCCGCACCTACCGTCACGGTAGGGAACGCTCAAGTCAGCCGCAGCGAAAACGCGGTAGCGTTCACCAAACAGAACATCGCCCCCGATGAGACGCTGGTCTTTGAGATGGCATTTAATCAGGGAAGCCTCATTGCGACGCCGCCTGAATGGCAAGCGCGGCAAGCCAAGCAAAATGCCCTGGCACCGTGGTGGATCGGCGGCAGTCTATTCATTTTACTGACCGGAGGCATGGCGGCCGTTTGGATTTGGCGCAGCCATCAGCCGCCGTTGAAAGCAGGAACGGCCGTTCAGTTTGAGCCACCTAGTAAACTAGCGCCAGCCATTGCCGGGGTACTCAACGGCACGGCGGCAAATCCGACCTGGCCCAATGCCCTGGCCACGCTATTCGATCTTGCTGATCGGGACATTCTTAGCATCGAGGAAGTCGACGAGAAGAAATGGTACCGCGGGCAAGATTTCAGCATCATCCTCAAACAGGAACCGTCCGATTTACGGCCGCACGAGCAAGGCTTGCTGGATCTGCTATTTGAGACGAAAGAGGGCCGGAAAACGGCCGTCAAGCTATCGACGCTAGCCAATGCCATTTCAGGGAAGCGATGGAAAAAGTATACGGAGCCGCTGAAGGCAGAGCTTATCAAGGCAGGCTACATTGACGAAGAGCGTAAGACGCGCCGACAGTGGATCATCGCCGGCGGCGTGCTGCTGCTCATCCCCAGCACAATGCTGCTGATAGCTATTCCCCTGGCGCTGCAGGAACCGTTTGGCGCCTGGCCATTCACCGTCGTCGCTGCACTCTTTCTCGTTTGTGTCATCCTGTTCAGCCTGGGCAGCAGCCTCACCATTCTCACCGATGATGCCAGGCAACTGGCAAATGAATGGCAGCACTTTTACCAATATCTGAAGGATGTAACCCGCAAAAAAGCGGCCGTTGGCAGCACGGAAATGTTCACCCAGTTTTTGCCCTATGCCGCCACCTACGGTCTCCTCCATCAATGGGCCAAATTCTTCCAAAGAGAAGGCTGGACTGAGCTGCCACCTTACTTCCAGGCAATTAATCGAACGGGCCATGATGGCATGGCTGCATTTGTGGCTATGACCGCGACCTCTTCTTCATCTGGCGGCAGCGCGGCGGGTGGCGCGGGTGGCGGCGGAGCCGCAGGTGGAGGCGCCAGTGGCGCAGGTTAAGAGATTTTCTCGCCGTATCTTCATCTAATATTTCAGCTGTTTTTGGTACACTGACGCAGTTTGGGAACCTATTTCTCCCAAACTGCGTCTTATTTTGGGCAAGCGATGCTTTGCAGATTGCCTCTTATCGCTAATAAAAAGTATTGGATAAAACTTTATGAATCGTTTTCTAATTTCTCGATCCCTTGTCGTTCTTCTGGCTGTTCTTGTGCTTCTTGGTTCAGGAACGGCCGTTTTCGCCCAAACCATTGTGGATCCCTTGCCGGACAACAATCTCGTTGAGAATCCTTGGTTTCGCGAGGGCAATAAGCCCAGTTTAGCCGGTTGGACGGACGCGGCGGGGAGCAATGTGATTTGGTCTCTCAGTCAAAAGCCATCTAATCCGGGGCCAGATGCCGTGCTGGGCACTTCAGCCCGTCTGGCATTTGGTTCAGGCCAGGGCGGCGGCACCGGGCAAGCCGGCGTCGATGCGTATCTTTATCAGGTCGTGTCGGCCGACCCATCATTGAATCATTTATGGTTCAAAATTCATTGGGTCACACAATGGATCGAACGCGCCACGGTGACAATTTATGGCGGCAATTCGGCCACCGGACCTTGGACGGCCGTTTGGACCCCACTTGACATCGATCAAAATACATCAACCGGGGGCGCCTGGACGCAAACGGATCTGCTAGACACGACCATTGCCCAGGGCTTCCCCTTTTACAAGGTGGAGCTATTTGGTCGTTACCCGGAAGGCCGACAGCAGGGAGCAAAATACACCGGCGTCTACTTTTCGGTCGATGGGAATGCAGGCGTTGTCGTTGAGCCAACGGTTACACAACCTGCGCCGATTGCGCCAGTTACCGAAATTGAACCAACCGCCCAACCGGCGCGCGGAACGCCTGTTTCCCCCACCAACGAACCTACACCAACCCCACTGTCAGACGAAGCGGATAGTGTTGAAGCAGCAACGGCCGTTGCTGTGATTACCACGACAGAGCCACAACCCACTGAGCAGCCTGCCAGACCCACCCGCTCACCGTTGCGACCAACAGAAAGTGCAGCAACTGAAAATCCAGCTAACACTGATTCCATCAGCGGTATTTATCTGGTGATCATCACTATTCTAATACTTTTGGTAATTGTTTTAGGAGTAGGCTGGGCACGCTCCGCCCGACGATGATTCAAAAATCGGCAAAAAAAAGACATGCGATAGTTTAAACAATCGCATGTCTTTCAAGCGCCTTCGTTCGTCAGGAAACGTTAGCCAGATCCTGCGGTGCCGCCAACGATGGGAAGAATATCCCCTTTTTTGGCCCGACTGTTTGCCTGGCGCAATGTGTCAGGCAAGATTTGCGCCATCAGGAGCGTAGCCAGGGCTGAATTCTGCTCTCCTCCGCCACTCTGATTCACAATCACGGGGCGAGGCGCACTGCGCAGTAGTTCTTCTGCTACGTCCAGCCGCTTGACGGCCAGCTCGTATTGCAGCACTGCCTGGTTATCCTTATAAGATTGACCCAATCTATGCAGGGCCCTTGCTTCATTCTCCGCGGACTTCAGCTCGGCACGCCCTTCTGCTTCAATTTCTAGCCGGATCTTCTCCGCCTCAGCTTCCCGCTGTTGAAGCATCTGCGCCACGCTTTCATGCGCTTTGTTGATCGCTTCTTGCACGGCAATGAGCTTTTCATCGCGCTCTTTCTTGGCCCGTTCTATTTGCAGCAGCAAGGTGTCATTCCGCCGCTTACGCACCAATTCCCACTCTTTCTCATAAGCGATCAACTCTTTGGCAACGCGTTCGCGCGTCGACAGATTTTGCTGGTATTGGTTTGGCAGCTGCACATCCGGGATATTGGCCCCGGTAATCTTGACACCGTACCGACTCATTTGCCGATTGAGCTGCTCACGCATGTCATCAACGTTGCTGCCACGCAAATCGTATGCGTTGGCAGTTTCTACCTGCCGACTGCGATTACGGATGGCATCCTGCACGGCGCTGCTGAGCACCATATCAAAATTGCTGGCCCCAATGTGCCGTACAAACAAAACAGGATCGATAATGCGGAACTTCAGAAAGAATTCGATCGACTTGAGCGGAACATTTTCATGCGTTGGGCAGGCCAGAACGGGCGCTGTGTAGGGAATCTCGGTAGATGTATCAACAATAAATTCTACCTTCTCCCAGGGCCACCAAAGCAGCCGACGACCGGGTTTAATCGTTTCTTCAATCTTCCCCCAACGAGAGAGTACGCCCATCGTGCCCTGCTCAACCTCTACAATGGCACTGCGCCACCAGGCAAACGCCCCAATAAGGCTAAACAGTGTCACGCTGACAATGGCGAAGCCAATGCCAGCCCCACTGAACCCAAACAGCAGCAAATTGGCAATGAGGGAATAGAACGCCAGGGCAAACCAAAGCAGCCACCACATTTTGCGTCGATCTTTGGGAATAACTACTGGCACCAGTGAACCCGCATCTCCAGAGCGCAGCAGTCGCTGAATATTTTCCCAGGTGCCTACAACTTCTTTTATTCGTGAAAAACTTCCAGAAATAGCCATTATTTATCTCCTTGACCGCTGTTTTCAGCTTCAACCAGTGCAGCTGGCGGCATCACAGCTTCTGCTTCAGTTGGGTCAATTTCAGCCATAGACAACATTTCGTCGTCGCTATCGACCAGACTGTTTAGCTTGATGGTCCGCTCTTTGATTCGCGCCATGATGTCTTTGGCACGTGCCCGGATAGCCCGAATTTCATCTTCTGTGTAAAGCGGTTTGTCGTCAATACCCATCATTTGGCGAGCAACTTCCATGAAGTCAATGCCGTTCTCTTCTGCAGCGCCAATGTTGATGATTTGCGGAAGCTTATCGGCAACGGCCGTAATCTTGTCTAACACCTCACGCTTATAGCGATATTCCAGAATTTCTGGATAGTATGCGCTGTTAACGGTGCGAATATCCAACGCCTGCGCTTCCAAAAGTGCCGCGTTCGCCTGCGCCTCACTACGTGCCTCAACCAAAAGCTGACGTGAATACGCATTTGCCTGATTGATCGCCTTTTCATGTGCTGTATCAATTCGCGCCTGGGAAGTAGCAATCTCAGCCCGAATTTCAGAAAGTGTCTCACGTAAGGAGGCCAACTCTTTGTTTAGCTCACCTTCATCCTGGCTCTTGCGTAATTCCAGCTCATATTGATAGGTGTACGCCTCTTTTGCCACCTTCACCACCTCGGCCGCTGCCAGGTCCATGCGGTACTCCTGGCTGGATGGCTCCGCGTGGGTGATATTGGCATTGACAAAACGCACCGCAGGCAAAAATTGCCGATTGAGCGTCTGCAACATTCCCTGCGTGCTTTCACCAATGAGATCGTATATGCCTTCTGCTTTTTGCTCATAAATGAGGGCGCGGGTCACTTCGCTAATGGCGTTATGCAGCTTTTCAGAAAAGCCATTGACACCGCCAAGGGTGAAGACAAATTCCACCGGGTCATCGATGCGAAATTGCAGGAATAAATCCACCGAGGCATTGACCCGACCCGCAGTGGGTGCCTCACGAATGGGCGCATTGTAGGGGTATTCTTTTGTGGTGTTAACGATGTAGCTAACCTTGCGGCGGGGATGAAAACCCAGAAACTTGCGTCCGGGGCCGACTGTTTCTTCCAGCTTGCCAAATTTGGTAATCAACGCCTGGCTGCCGTCTGGCACCATTACCAGGCGAGCGCGCGCCACGTTGAGTGCAGCAAAGGCCAGCACCAGCAAGAAGTAGTGCGGGCCAAAGAATGCCGTGGCGATTCCTAAACCAAATATGCTATCAAAGGCACCACTAAATAGCTGCCCCAGCAAGCCAAAGAAAAGAAAGAAAGCGGGCAGCATCAGGGCGAAAAAGTAAGATCCGGCACGCTTTGGCACCACCACAGGGGAGATCACGTTTGTGACTTCGTCGGGTGACTCTTGCTTGGTAAAACTGCGATTTAGCACCTCAGCCGCCTCATCCAGGCTAGAGGCCATCTGCGAGATTTTCGTTACCGCAGATTCTCCGCCCTGACGGGCCGAGACGAAGTCCCTGGCGTCAATTTGGAACTGCTCAAACGCTTCGGATTGAACAAATTCGGTGACACCACGGACAATATTTTGAACATTGGCCATTGTTGTTCTCCTTTTCCCAGACAGAGATTGCTGGGAATTCAATAAAATTGACCACAAAGAGCGGTAAAAATTGGGTTTTAGCGCTCTCTGGCTTCAATTTTACATGAAAGAGAACATTTTGCTGGTCAATGCCAGATTATTTTGGCAATATTTTGGACATACAATATACGCATAATGGGAAGGAAAGTTGCCACCCTGGAAGAGGAAGGGTCTGCCGGCGTCATGGGTTCGGTTAACGGCCGTAATAATCCAACAGTGCCAGCACCCCGCCAAGATTTTCCGTGTAATCGGTCTTGCTGTGAGTTTGCAGCTCAACAGTAAAAGAGGGTATGTTTTGTGTCGTAAGCCAGTCACTGGCATCGCCAGTGATAGAATAGGCCGTAAAGGTTTCATTGATGTTATAGCCAGAACCCGCACCATAAATGTCGGCAATTTGTTTAGATGGCGCATGAAGACCATCACAACTGCCGACATAGATACCGTCTGCTTTGCTGTGCCAAAACAGAACCACTTCCGGCCGTTCGCGCAAGAAAAACGAGCGCAATGCGGCCGTCTCTGGCTCAGAGAACGGCGTCATGCCGCCGCTCACAACCTGATTGCCCCACAGTCCCTCTGGCTGCCAGTCACAGGCCCAATTTCGGTTTAGATCCACCTGATTGGCGTTGAAGCGTCCCGGTTCCGTGTCACCAACAACATCCTGTGACGTAAAACGGCCGTCTCGCCCTGTCACCCTATACTGCCCATCGGGATTGGCAGACGGAATGATATATAAGGAAACATTGGCCGGGATCTGCTCCGGATTGGCCAGGAAGTAGTCAATTATTTCATACGCCAGAACGATGGTGTTCCATTCATACCCGCCGTGCATGCCACCCACCAAAACGATAGGGTCGGTGCCATAGCCAAACCGGTAACTGTCTAAGGGCCGCCCCCCGGCAGACGTGCCAATTGCTTGCGCAACGCCATAGGCGGCAA
>CBDUOF010000133.1:0-13182 GCA_965368765.1 uncultured Anaerolineae bacterium
TGGCCCCTGGCTTTGTGGAAACGGATATGGCCGAGGAATTGTTGGCTGGCGAAGCGGGCGAGGGTATCCGCGGACAAAGCCCGCTAAACCGGGTAGCCACCCCGGAAGAGGTCGCCTACCCTGTCCTCTTTTTAGCCGCCGAAGGCACCCAATTCCTCACCGGGGCGATCATTGACGTGAACGGCGCTTCTTACCTGCGCTCCTAGTTCTGTGTGTCTTAACCGTTTTGGATGCTGCGTGAAACGTGAGGCATGAGCAAAAAGCGCGGCACGTTTCACGCATCCAGCCAAATTTTAGGGCAAAAAGTGGAAAGAAGTAACTATCTGGGAGTAGAGGTTCTGCATTTGCGTATAACGCTCACCGTAGTCGGCTCTGGCAGGGACAAAGGTAAACCGATACAGCTGATCGTCGTGAATAGCAAGCAATTCACGGCTAATGTCCTGACCGGGCATGTTGTTGATTTGAACGGCCGTTTCACCATCTAGCATTACCTCTGCCATCTCCAAACCAAAATCCTCCAGCCCTTCTGTTAAAGTGGCAACCGCACCATCCAATAATTGGCCATTGGCAGGCGTCACATTGACAGAAACCCAGACAACTTCACCATGCAGAATAAGCGGATCATCCGGGCAGTTGTTGCCTTCGGCATCCTCGGAAGCAAGGCTCACAAAGCTGTTCGCCGTGCCATCCTGACCAGCCAGCCAGCAATAATCCTCTGGATAAACAAAGCAAATGCCGCTTTCTTCACTGTTGAAGAGATGGCCTAAAGTTGCGTCACAAGTGGCTGCTACTTCTTCTGTAACGGGAGCCGACGCTGCACCCATTTCTGAGGACCCACAGGCAGATAAACCAAATAGTAAACTGCCTAAACCAATAAGTATGAACCAATGCTGCTTCATTTTTGTACCTCACGCTTAAAAGAACTATCTTGCCCGACAGGATAGAGAAAAACGAGCGGGGGTACTCAACGCAAGAATGACGACAGGCTGACGATAAAAACGCAAAGCCTACGATGTGCGATACCGCAAGAAAGATCAAGAAACGGCCGTTTAATTGGGTATAATTGGTCCATGTCAACCCAAACCGCCGCCCTGCTGCCCGTTCTGGCTCACGTCCAGTCGCATTTGGATGAAGACCTTTCCCTGGAGCAAATGGCGGGCAAAGCGGCTTTGTCACCTTACCATTTTCATCGGCTCTTCCACGACACTATCGGCGAAACGCCCAAGCAGTACACCCAGCGTCTGCGGTTAGAGCGCGCAGCTTTTTACCTGAAAATTCAGGACGCCACCATATTGGAAATTGCTCTCAATTTAGGCTTTCAGGCACCAGAAACCTTTACCCGTGCCTTTAAGCGCTGGTTTGGCGTGACGCCAAAACAGTACCGTTATTCATACGGCCGTTCCCTGGATCAATCTAGCCAAACCGACGTCACCATCCTCAACAAGCTGGCAACCACGGCCACTCATTCTAATGTCGCCGTGCAAAAATTAAAGCCTATCCCAGTAGCCTTCATTCGTCATCTGGGCACCTATCTAGAAGTTGATGCCCAGGAATATAACCGACTGATCGATTGGGCCGACAGCCAGGGCCTGTATACTGGTGACAACCTGCTGCTCGGGGTCGGACATGACGATCCGTCCATTACGCCAATTGAAAAAGTGCGCTTCGACGTTTGCCTAAGCGTGCCGGAACCATTTCAGCCAAAAGATACGATTGGGTTTCAGACGCTGCCAGGGGGGCACTTTGCGACCCTTACCTACATTGGCCCCTGGGGCACAGGGCTGGAACAGGCTTACGGCGTCCTGTTTCAGCAGCTGCTGCAAAAAGAAAATATAGAAATTATTGGCCTGCCCGCCATCGAGATTTACCGAACAACCCAGATCAACCCCAACTATGCGCTGAATGAAACGGATATTTATATTCCAGTGCGGAAAGTGGGAGAGTGAAAAGCGAAAGAGATAAGCGTAAGAAATGACAAGCCGCAAGGCGGGTGGGCAAACTTTTCGCGCTAACGAAATAATTCATTGCAAGACAAAGGAGAAAAATGAGCAAACATACCTATTCACAATTCGGCGGTATTCATCCAGAAACGGCAACGATGACCAACGTGTTAGCAAATCAAGGCTTTGTCTCACCCCATAACGGCCGTCCGCTCAGTGAGGCGATGGTCTTAGGCATAGCCGGGGGGCTGGGCTGTGGTTACATTTTGTGGGAGTTTAAGAAGCACAATGCGGCTATCATGGTCCTGGGATTCCAGAATAAGTGGAACTATACGACCGAATTTATGCAAAACTTTTGTGACCGAATCAAGGTCAAGGCGGAATTCCTGGAAACCGGTGGCGCAAAAACGGCCAAAAAACATTTGGATGATGCTCTGGCAGACGGCCGTTTCCCAATTGCCTGGGTGGATCAAGAAAAGCTGCCCTACTTCTACCTGCGCTCCATGTATAGTGGCTGTTTTGGTCATTTTGTGACAGTATTTGGCCAGGAAGACGGCCGTTACCTGATTGATGATCGTTGCCAAAAGCCACTCTCTGTTGATGCCGAAATATTGGGTGAGGCGCGCGGCCGCATTGGCTCCTACAAAAACAAGCTGCTGGTAATAGAAAGCAGTCACAGCGATTTTGACCTTCCCGGCGCCATTATGTCCGGGCTGGAAGATTGCGTCGATTACATGAGCCGCAGTTCCCAAACCTTCGCCCTCCCCGTCTACAAAAAGTGGGCCAGGATGATGACTGACCCAAAAAACAAGAAGGGTTGGCCCGTTGTCTTCAAGGAAAAGGTGGGGTTGTACAGCACGCTTCGCTCGTTACACGAAGGTATTAAGCTATTTGGCACGGCGGGTGGCGGTTTGCGCAGCGTTTATGCCGATTTTCTGGACGAAGCCCAGTCGGTTTTGAATCTGGCCGGGTTGGGCGAAGCAGCTGATCAGTATCGACAGGTGGCCCGCTTGTGGAGTACGTTCGCCGATGCGGCACTGCCTGATGAGATTGCGTCACTAAAAGAAACGAAAGCGTTGTTGGCCCAAAAATACAGCCTCTTTTTGTCCAAAGGCGCGGAAGCCGATGCGGAACTGCGCCAACTGAGCCAGCATCTGCAGGATATAGAGGTGGAACTGAACGGCCGTTTCCCCATCAGTGACGTGGAGATGCACGCTCTCTTCGCCGATTTGCAGAATCACCTGGAAAAGATCTACGCTGCCGAGCAAGAAGCATTGGCATGCCTGGCAGGGGTAATCCATTAACCCCAGTCCAGCCCAGGTACAAAAATGGCCACAAAGGCGTAAAGAATCATATCCTGATTCTTTGCGCCTCGGTCAAATTGCAGCTTTCCGTCACTATCTCGTGGCCTAACGCATGATAATTGGCAGATCTTGGTAGAAGTAATCAGACAAGACAATCATGACGGCATCGCTGCCGGTCACGATTACCTGACTTTGCACCGTGCTGCTGCTGGTCGGGCCACCGGGATCATCCGGGTCAGACGCAGTGGCGATATTGCTAACGGTCAATTCCCCCGTCGCTGTGGCAACCGTGCTCGCCCCTGAACTGACGACATTATTGGGACAGATATAGGTTTGCCCCGCGCCAGCACCCAGCATCAGCGCCGTGCTGAGGGCCGGGGTACAGTTGTTCACACCGGGGGCGCTTACCTGTACATTGCTCAGGCTCAGGCTGCCGTGGCTGTTCGTCACGTTAATAGTGTAGGTCACTTCTTCCCCACTCATAATTTCGGCGGGAACGGCCGTTATCTCCACAGCAAATGCCAACGCCGGATCGACATCAGCTGTGCATGTGTAGCTAACGCTACTGCTGGAACTGATAGTGACCGTATCTAGCAAATTGCCCGGTACCCCATTACAGACTGGATTCACCAGCACGACGTCGAACGCATCGCTGATCGTTGTATTTGAGGCCGTGGATCCGCCGTCATTCATTACTTGAATGGTGTAGGTAAGGCTGTCTCCAGCGGAAACGCTGCTGAGTGGCAGGACACTCTTGCTTACAGACAGCGACGGCGGCATGGGGGTATTGGTAGGCGTCGGCGGAAGGGGTGTATTCGTCGGGGTTGGCGGAATTGGCGTGTTGGTCGGCGTTGCCGTTGGCCCACCGCCAAGCTGTATTGTAAAGTTGGCATTGGAAATATCGAAAAAGATATTGTCAGCGCAGGCAACCTGCACCCGGGCAGTGCTGCTGCTGATATTGGGAACAGTCACAGCGGCACTGCCATCGTTGGCGGTGCTAGCAACCAAAGTAGTTCCGTAGGTAAAGCCGCCATCAAGCGAAAGGTTGATGGTGACGTTGGCACAGCTAATGGGCGCCTGATCTGTGCCAGCAACGTTCCAGGTGACGGTTTCGCTTGAGTTTCCTATCCAGGTAACGGCCGTGTTGGGAGCAGTTACCAGGAATGGTCCGGTGCCTGCTTCTGCCACAACCTGAACAGCGTCATAGTCGACGCCACCGGCAGGGGTCTGATTGTCCCGCACGGTTAGCCGAAAATTCATGGTACGGCCGTAGCTGGGCAAAATCTCTCCCAACGTTTGCGTATTGTTTACGATATCAGAAATCTGTGGGAAGGTACGCGACGGCGATGTCGTGGCCGGGAACGAGCGGAAAATGGGTGCGTTACCCGACGGAAAATTTGGGTCACCGGTTGATCCGCGATCGAACTGTTCCCAATTGTAGGTTAAAGCGGCCGTGCCATCTGGGTCCGTGGCCGAG
Source organism: uncultured Anaerolineae bacterium (assembly GCA_965368765.1). Taxonomy (GTDB): domain Bacteria; phylum Chloroflexota; class Anaerolineae; order Promineifilales; family Promineifilaceae; genus Leptofilum. The sequence goes on from CBDUOF010000133.1 coordinate 4,722, forward strand.
CCTGTGAGCGTAAAGGGCGTATCCAGGGGAATGCTGTAGTCAGCGCCTGCATTGACCGCTGGGGGCGTATTTCCGGTGCTAGAGGCGACGGCACATCCATTGCCAGCGCCAAGCGTGGTAAATGAGATAATTTCATCGAAACTGATGCTGTGAAAATAGTCGTCGCTGTTGCTTTGCACATTGTGCGGCGAGCAGATGCCCGCATAGCCCATGATCGTTGTGGCGCTGCCGGGTTCATAAGCCGTAAGGGCACTCCACTGACTTCCAGCACAGGAACCGGCATTGCTGTTGAAGGTGTGATTGGCAGCAAATTGATGCCCCAACTCATGGGACACATAATCCACGTAGAAGGGATCGCCCACGGGTGAACCTAAACCCGTCACCCCTCGCGCCTTTTCGCCTGAGACGCACGGTACGCCAAGCCAGGCTACCCCGCCGCCATTCGTGCTAAAAACATGGCCCACATCGTAGTTAGCCGAACCAATAACGATATCAAGATTTGCCTGGTTTTGTCCCAACATGGCGCTGCCGTTGTCATCGGTATATGGATCGGTGGCGCCATTTGTGTAAACGATTTGGTCGTTGTTGGCAACAAGCTGAAGATTGACGGCAACTTCCCGTACATAAATCCCGGTCACCCGATTAATGGCGGTGACAATTTCAGCCATCGCTAAGGGAACCGTACCCCCATGAAATTGCGTGTATTCTCCCGTTGCGGCAACGGCCAGGCGATAGGTGCGCAGCGTGCCGCCAGAGGCTATTGCCCCGGTGACAGCCGCTGGTCTTTGCACACTTTCGCTTTCTGAGACAATAACCAAATCCGGCGTGAAATCTTCCGGCAGGCTAGGAACAAAATCGCTTGCATAGTAACTCTGGTACAAATCGATCGTGCCATCCGTATACGGGTCGATGAAGACACGGCCGTTTGCAGACAAAATCATGGCATGGAACCCTTTCGGTGTGGTGTCTAGTCGGACGTATGCAGTGGGATCATCGAGCCCGCTGCCGGCATAGGTATTAATCTCCGGAAATTTGGCAGCGAGTTCGGGATGCATGAGGGGCGTTTGGCTAATTTGAAAACGGCCGTAGCTGCCATCCGGCAGCGGCAATGAAAGAATGACATCAGCGGCTTCGCCTGCAGCCAACTCGGCGGGGGCCGCTGCCAACAAATTGTTCAGGCTGGTCCAATCCAGGGACAGGGTACGGTACGCATCAGGCACAATAACCCGCTCACCAGCGGGACGTAGCGTCGCTTCAGCCACATCTTGCCAAAGACCATCGGCAGACTGCGCTCCTTCAGGGGCGGCGGTAACGGGCTGCCGCCCGCCTACCGAAATCAACAGCACCAACAGCAGGGCCACGCCGGCAAATGCCAAAAGCAGGAAGATAGATAGCTTTTTATGGATGATCTGATCTTTTTTAACCATAGGTTGTCTCCAAAAAAATTTATGGCGCAATGACCTGTTTTCGCTGCTGTCTTGTTACAATGGCAACGCCAAGTAAAACGGCCGTTCCACCTAAGAACCCTTGCCACGTGGGCACCTCACTAAACAGCAGCCAGGACCACAGCACGGCAATAACAGGGCTCATCTGCAAGCGACGCAGTGCCAAATAGTATAAGACACGGCTGGCCACCACATCCACGGTAGCCACCAGCAGCAGAACAAGCCAGCCAATACCGTTCGGCCACTGCCAGCTGCCCTGCCCAAGTACAAATAGCAGCAAAAAAAAGGTGGTGCTACCCACGCGAAACAAGAAGAAGTTGGCAAAATCAATTTCCTGACCATATCGCTTAACCACGGCAGCGTGCAGGGCATATAACAACGATGAGGCCAAAACAATAAGCGATCCCAACCGCAGCACATCGCCCGGCTGAAAACTAATCACAAAAATACCCAATAACGCCACGCCTGCCCCAAACAGTTCAATTCGGTGCAGTTTTTCTCGCAGCCAAAACAGCCCAAACGCCAGGGCAAACAAAATGGAGGTCTGGGCCAGCATGGAGGCAGTGCCTGCATCTAAATATTGAACGGAGGTAAAGCTGAGGGCAGTGGCACCCGCCACTAGCAAGCCAATCGTGATAAAAAACCACAAATTCTGGCGCAGGACGGTGAGCTGAATGCGCCGTCGCCAGGTGAGGAATACGGCCGTTTCCAGCGTGGCAAATCCCAATACAAACAGCGCGGCAGGCACGGGAGGTAGGTAGGCGCGCAGCAAGCGGGCAAATACAAAATGAAAGCTATCTAATAAGAGCAAGATGGCGATGACCAGTGGGGCATTTTGCAATAATGTCGATCGGGCTGTCGTGTGATTTTGCTGTAACATTGCGGCAAAAGTGTAACGGCTGGCCGAACGGCCGTCAACGGGAGAAATATTGTTTGCGGTACAACAACAAGGAGATTGTGATGGGACATTGGCAACCAGACATGTTACGCGGCCAAACGGCCGTAATCACTGGGGTTAGTCGCAAGATGGGCATTGGTGCGGCCATTGCACGCGCTTTGGCCGAAGTAGGCTGCAACATTTTTGCAACTTATTTTCGGCCGTACGATGCCACGATGCCGTGGGGCAGCCAGGCAAATGAGGCAATAGAGATGATTGATGAACTGCAAAACATGGGGGTGGCAGCCACCGGGCTTGAGCTGGACTTAAGCCAGCCGTCCGCTCCGGCGGCGCTGTTCACTGAGGTCAAACAACGGTTTGGCCGGGCCAACCTGTTGATCAATAATGCCGCCTATTCAACCAGTGAAAATCTCAATCGCTTGACCAGCCAATCGCTTGACAATCATTATGCGGTGAATGTGCGTAGCATGGCACTGCTGTGCCAAACATTTGCACGGCAGTTTGCGGACGAGAAGAAGGTGGAGAACGGCCGTATCATCAACATCAGCTCAGGGCAAAGCTATAGTCCCATGCCCGATGAGCTGGCCTATGTAGCCAGCAAGGGGGCAGTCGAAGCGTTGTCTTTGAGCCTCAGCGCCGCGCTGGCGAGCCAGGGCATCACCGTCAACGCCATAGATCCCGGCATCACCGACACGGGCTGGATTCCCGATGATCTGCGGCAAATCTTCACCGATCGGGCGCCCATGGGACGCCTCGGCACGCCAGAGGATGCCGCCCGGCTGGTGCGCTTCCTGGCTTCACCAGAAGCAGGCTGGATTACGGGGCAGCTGATTCGCTCGCGGGGGGGACAATAAGGCAGTAGACGTCAATTCGTACATCAAACGGATCATCTACACAGCAAAAGCGCATCGGCACATACATTTCTGTATCCTCCGGCACCATGCACGTCTTTGCCCCGGCAGCAAGCAACGCCTCATACAGCCTGTCGACTTCGGTCGGTTCTGCGACCTGGATGGCAAACTCTGCGTTCCGTGGATTGCTCTCTGGGACGGTGCCAATCTTACTTGGAAACAGCGTTAGCCAGGTGGCTCCCATTTTCCAACCATAGTGCGGATCCTTCTCATAGTGCCAATCTGGCGGGCCAAAAATCTTGGTGTAAAAAGCAACCGCATCGTCCAAGTTCAACAGGTACAAAGAAACAAAGTTTAAATCCACAATCTTGAATGGTTTGCTTTTATCTGCCAATTTCATCTCCTTAATAGCGGATTCGTGAATCACGCTTTAACAGTTTTGCCTAGCCAATAATGCGATCGTCGGTGCCCGCCAACTGCCGCAACAATTCAAGCTGGCCCGTATGATATGTTTCGTGCCAATGAAGTCCGCCAATTCGATCCGCGATAGTTTGATCACGATTTTCGGGATCAGGCCCAGCCAGCAATTTGGCTGAATCCTTTTTTAAACCGGCCTCAATGCGGGCCTGCGATACTTGTATGGCTTCTAGGAGTCGGGTGCTGTGAACGGCCGTTTCCTCGTTTGTCACCGGCTCAGACCCCGTACTGTACCGAGCAGCCTCAGCCGCAGTGAAAAATGGTGTTTCTCCAAGCAACGTTAATACCTTATCGCGGTTAGTGGCAATGTGACCCAGTACCCAATTAAAACAGTTGCCCCGAAATGAAAGCTGAAGCAGCATCTGTTCGTGCGTCAGCCCTTCGGCCTGTTTATTAATAATCCAGGTCGTTGTCCCAAATGATTGAATCAATTCGTCTGCCGTCGCCATTTTTGCCTCCGTCTGACAATAAACAAGTGATTATTTTGTAACGCTGTTCTTGCTTTAGCGACGTATGGCTGACACCAAAATCGACACTTAGATTATTCTTGAATCCAACGCTGTTCCATGATCTCCTGGGCAGGCTATTTCTTCCTAGGGAATGACATTCCTTTGAATAACCACTAGCGTCATATCATCTGATTGGGGATGGCTGTCGGTGAACTGGTGCACCGCCGCCAGGATATTCTGCATGATCTGGCTGGCGCTGCTGCCGTTCCCACCAGAAATGACAGCCTCAAGGCGAGATTCATCGAAGAAATCTTCGCCATTCTGTGCCTCAGTAATGCCATCCGTGTATAAAACGAGGCTGTCGCCAGGCGCCAGGATCACTTCGTCTTCGTCCAGCCGGATCAGAGGAAAAGCGCCCAACAGCATTCCCTTGGCGGCAAGCTGCGATAGCTGACCATTGGCCTGAAGCCAATACGGCTGATCATGCCCACCCAAGGCATAGACCAGTCTGCCCGTTTGGAGGTTGAGCGTGCCAAAAAAGGCGGTGAGAAAAGGCAGAGACCGCTTTTCATTCATAAGCTGCTGGTTGGTTCGCCGAAGAAGTTCGGCAGGGGAACGGCCGTTTTGGGCCTCAGTACGGATGATGGTGCGGCAAACAGCCATAAACATTGCAGCCGGCACGCCTTTGCCCGTTACATCGGCAATCACCAGATGCAGCAGGGTTCGGTCGTGCGGATCATAAATAAAGTCGTAAAGATCGCCCCCTACTTGTTGCGCCGCCTGGTAGCTGGCGACCAGCGACCAGCCAGGAATTATGGGACAGGTGTCAGGCAGCAGGCTTAACTGAATTTGGCGGCTAATGGCTAACTCTTCCTGCAGACGCAGGCGCTGCACCTCATCGTCCATGTAACGACGCAGCCGGGCAGACATGATAGACATAATGTCAGTGGCAAAGGTTGGAATTTGCCGGGTGAGGTCGGCAAATTGTACTTTGTTTATGGCAATGAGCTTGCTAGCAGAAACGGCCGTTGCGGTGGCGCTGCGCACGCGGTTATCGGCCAGAGCCATCTCGCCAAACACCTGCCCGGGCAGCAAAAAATCAAGCTCGCTCTCATCAATGGTGATGCGAACTTCCCCGGATAGAACAAAATACATCTCCGCGCCCAAATCACCAGCTTCGAAGATTTTCTCATCGGCGGCAAAAGCCAGCGCCTCTGCCTGATTGAGTATAGGGATGATGTCGTCAAAATTCATGGCATTGTTAGCGCCCGGCAGCCTTAACCTAAAAACTGGCTACGGCCGTTTCCCGATCGCGATAAACCTCCAGAATGTTGTCAAATCCGGTCATGTTCAACGTCTTTTCCACCCGCGGCTGGGGATTCAGCAGTTTGCAGGCACGTTCTTTGCCGCTGCTGCTGCTCATATCATGCGATATTTCGTGGATCACGCTCCAGCCGCCTACCATGTCTGGCGGTTCCTGTCCGCGCATCACCATGACCACGCTGTGCAGCCCTACCAGCCCGGCGCTGGACATGAAGCTCATTTCGCTCAGGTCCAATAGCAAATGACGTGCGCCAGCGGCATACAGCGCTTGGGCTTCCTCAATCAGGGTCTTGTAGGAGCTGCCGTCCAGTGCCCCCTCAACTTTCAGAATAGTGACGGCATTATTGGCTGTGATTTTTTCGACTGAAAGATTCATCATACCTCCCGATTCATAACCTATTAAATTGGCAAACAAAAATGAGAAAAATGGTGCTAAAGGTGAGCCACTGAAAACTTTGGACTTACGCAAACGACCCATCGCTGCGGACGCCCGCTCCGATTCAAGGATTAAGCATGAATGCCCCCCTGCGCCTGGGCAAAGGCGTTTTGTTTGATGAGGATTAGAAGGTTACGGCCGTTTACCGTTTGCTGGTAAACAAGCGCATCCAAAAATTGGCGCATCATGTGAATGCCCATCCCGCCATACGGCCGTTCCGCCAACGGGATGGTGATGTCTGGAGAAGGCACCTGGGTTGGGTCAAACAAGGGCGCATCGTCTCGCAGTTCAATCCGCAAGGCACCATCCTGGCGAAACAGGTCAATCTCTACCAGCCCCGGCTGACGATAACCATGCCGTATAATATTGACCGTCGCTTCGTTTAAGGCAACAATCATATCTGCCACCATTTCGGGATCCGCACCGCAGGTCAGCAATGCTTGCTCAACACGCTGGCGGAACGCGGTCATCGCTTCACCCAAACTCAGAATTTCAGCATAGTGGCCTAATTTTTCCATAAGGCGGGCTAAAAGGACCGAATTGCTTTGTCCTGATTGGTAAAAGTTTCCAAAAACATATCGTAGCCAGAGACTCTGAGTGCCTTGGCCCCATTTTTGGATGGGCTGAGCAGCTTGAAATTTGGAGCGTTAAACGTTCCGGCTGCAATGCCGCGAATCATTTCCTCGTTGTCTACGCCGCTGGACGCCTGCAGCAGTTCAAACACATATTGGATCGCCCGCAGGCCGGCGCTGCTGATATAGGGTACGTCTTTCAGGTCGAGCAAGATCGCCTCGCTGCCGTCTTTCACGGCCTGGGTAGCCTGGCTGCGCAGCGGTTCATCCTCCACTAAATCTCCATGGAGATGAAAAATGGTGACGGGAATACGGCCGTTTGCTTGCGAAACTGAAATTTCCATGCGGCTATTCTCCTGTAGGTTCCAAAAGTCGAAAACGAGTGTTGAGGTAAAAGGTAGAGAGATTTTGCCCTGAGTTGGAAGAAAAAACAAAAATTGCTGCTGGCGAGGCTGAAAGGGATGCTGTTGGGGAGAACGGCCGTTGCCTCCTAAAATATCAACGCTAAATTTCCTGGAAGCCTTGAGTTCCTCGGGGAAAAGCCGGTACCGTAGCCAAACCGTTTGCAAGACATAGTTGCACGAACGCCGTCCCGTGGCAAAATCAGCACATGAATGCTGCGCAGAAACCTGCAACCCGTGCCCGCCTGTTCACCCTGTTTTGGCTCATCCTGGCCCTCCTTTCCTTGCTAACCTTGGGTGCTCTCCAACTGCGCCACAATTTTCTTACCCGTGGCTTGCCCGCTGGCCTGCCAGAACCGGTCAATTTTGGCGGTGTCCAGCCCGGTCTTAACGTCTATCTAAACCAGTACGACGATGCCGCCCTGGCCGACAATCTGCAGCAAATTGCCGATTTGGGCGTCCAGTTTGTGAAGCAGCCATTCTATTTCAGCGAGGCGTTTGACTGGGCTGCAGCCGACCGATTGGCAGCGGCCGTCTCCCAACATAACCTCAGCCTCGTCCCCCTACTGGATGGCAATCCTGAAAATAATTTTTCCCCGGCGGAAACGGCCGTTTTCGCCCAATGGGCCGCCGAGTTTGCCGCTCGCTACGGCGACACCGTCCAATTCTACATCATCTGGGACGAACCCAACCTGACGACACATTGGGGCAACCAACCCGTCAACCCTGATGCGTACGGCGCACTTTTAAGTGCCGCCGCCACTGCCATCCGCAGCGCTGACAGCGACGCGGTGATTGTAGCCGCGCCGCTGGCGCCCACGGTGGAAAGTGGTCCCATGAATATCGCCGATCACCTTTTCTTGCAGCAGCTCTACGAATCCGATGCCGCCAGCGCCTTCGACATCGCCGCTGCCAAGCCGTATGGTTTTGCCCGCTCGCCAAATGAGCGTACCGTGGCCAACGAGACGCTAAACTTTAGCCGCCTCATCCTGCTGCGCGAGGTAATGGTGCGCAATGGCGATGACCACAAGGCAATTTGGGCAGGTAACTGGGGCTGGAACAGCCTGCCCCCCGGATGGGCGGGCGAGCCCTCCATCTGGGGCGAGGTATCCGCCGCACAGCAGGCCGATTACACCGTTGCTGCCCTGGAACGTGCCCGGCTGGAGTGGCCCTGGCTGGGCGTCGCCTTTTTAGAAAATTGGGCGCCAGCTGCACCGGAAGATGATCCAAGGTGGGGCTTCAGCATAATGGGAACGGCAACGGCCGTTTCTCTACAAAGCTATCTCACTAGCCAGGATACGGCCGTTGCCTCAACAGGCTTTCACCTCGCCCGCCCCAATGACCCAGCCCAGGCGTATGAAGGCGGCTGGGAATTCTCCCCTGAATTTGGGGCCGACATTGGCCAGCAACCAGACGATGTGCTGCTGGGCGACAAAGTCACGTTCACCTTTTTAGGCACCGATTTGGGGCTGCGGGTACGCCGGGCCAACTTTCGGGCCCGCTTCTACATCACGATCGACGGCCAACCAGCCAACGCCCTGCCCCACGATGAAAACGGGGCGATGCTCGTCCTCACTTCCGCCGTAAAAAGCGACGACTACATCGCCAC
>CBDUOF010000134.1:0-13139 GCA_965368765.1 uncultured Anaerolineae bacterium
TTCACTTTCAACTTTTCACTTGCCACCCGCGATTTGCCACCCGCCACCTCCCCGTCATGCAGCGGAATCACATCTGCCCACATGAAGCTTTCCGGTGCGCGTTCCGTCGCCGTGGGATGCATCACTACATCATTCCCCTCAATATAGAACAGCTTGGGTGCGGTGCCTTGCTCCGGCTTGCGTACGGTCACGTCTTGCTGGGACAGCAGCACGCTGATTTCGCTGTGCGGGTCATTCATATCCCCGGCAATGATGGCGTGTTCCGGGCAGACCACCACGCAGGCGGGTTCCAGGCCAATGTCGGTACGATGGGCGCAGTAGTGGCATTTTGCTGCCGTGCCGCTGTCGGGGTCAATGTAAATAGCATCGTAGGGGCAAGCTTGCATACACGCCTTGCAGCCGATGCAGACGCTGTTGTCAAACTCTACAATGCCGTCGGCACGTTGGTACATCGCCTGAGTGGGGCAGATGCGTACGCAGGGCGGATTGGCGCAGTGGTTGCACCGAGTCACCTGAAAGTGACGACGGTTGTCGGGGAAGGCGCCCGTTTCGACATATTTGACCCAGGTTCGGTACACGCCGAGCGGGACTTCATTTTCACTTTTACAGGCAGTGGAGCAGGCGTGGCAGCCGATGCATTTCCGGTTATCAATAATGAAACCATAATTTTTCGTTGCCGTTCCAGTGGTGAGCGGAAGATTTTCTGTCATAATATCCTGAATGATCTGGTTGCAGGAGCAATTTGCAGAAAGAAAGATGCGCTATATTTCCTGAAATTTAAGGTGTGGTTGCAGGCCAATTATGTGGGTGATGCCGCTTAATGACAAACAGCTTCTTTTGTTTTTACGGAACTCTTGCTGCATTATTACACAATCTTTACAAAGCTTATCATTCCCAGGAGTGACCCTGAGGGTTTAGGTTGAGGCAAGTTAATGTTGTTGATATCAAACCCCTTAGGGTCAGTATAGTTAATGAAATCAACCCACATTCTTGTTGTTGAAGATGAACTGAGTATTCAAACAATTGTCCGTACCTACCTGGAAAGCGCTGGCTTTGCCGTCACGGTGGTAGACAATGGACCACAGGCGCTAACGCAGGTTAAAGTTCTTCGGCCTGCAATGGTCATTCTGGATTTAAATTTGCCCGGGATGGATGGCATGGAGGTCGCTGCGCGACTGCGTGAGGAATCGGCCGTTTATATTTTGATGCTTTCGGCGCGCGGTGAGGAAGCAGACCGGGTCGCTGGACTGCGCATCGGTGCAGATGACTTTTTAACCAAGCCGTTTAGCCCGCGAGAATTGGTAGCCCGGGTGGAGGCCGTGTTGCGAAGGGGACGGGATACGGCCGTTTCGCAGGCCCTTGTCTTCAACTACCTCACAATCGATCCGGCCAGCCATGAAGCCAGCGCCCTTGGTCAGCAGCTCGATCTCACCGCGACAGAGTTTCAGGTGCTACTTCAGTTAGCTAAAAATGCCGGTCGGGTGCTGTCACGCGTCCAGCTGCTCGCTTTGGTGTGGGGCAGCGATTATTTTGGCAATGACCGGGTTGTTGATGTTTACGTGGGGCAAGTGCGGCGCAAATTGCAGGATGCCACCGACCAACTGCTTATCGAAACGGTGCGCGGTATTGGCTACAAGTTTATTGACACGATCAAGCGTTAACGGATTCCGCGTCAGATTCTAGAAATTACACTTCTCATTCCTTATTCCGAGGTTTTATGCCCTGGTACAAACGGTTACGCTGGCGACTGATAGGTTCCCAATTTTTGGTCGCCCTGGTTGGGGTGGCAATCATGATGCTGGCCACGCGCATCATTATCCTGAATCGAGCGCCCATTGTAATTCGCCCCATTTTACAGACATTGTTAGAGAGGCCTGACTCGATTCTGCAAACCGAGGCGGAACTCACGATTGCTTTTCGCAATGCTGTGCTGTTTTCGGTGCTTTTTGCTGCTTTGGGGGCGGTTGTGGCCGGTGTCTTCTCCTCTTTTTTGCTGTGGCGTACCATTATTGCCCCGATGCGCGAAGTGGCGGACAGCAGCCAGCGTATTGCAGACGGCCGTTTTGACGAGCGCGTCAATGTGCCAGAAAGCAGCGGTGAAGCGATGGCTAAACTGGTGACCAGCTTCAACCAGATGACGGCGGTTTTGCAAGAAGTTGAGGTGCAGCGTGTGGCCTTGTTGGGCAATATCGCCCACGAGCTGCGCACGCCGCTGGCAGGCATTAAAGGGTATCTGGAAGGGCTGCAGGACGGACTTTTTCCGCCCAATGAAGAAACGTTTATCTGGATGACCCAGGAAGTCGATCGCTTGGGCCGACTCGTCGATGATATTCAGCACTTATCCCGCATTGAGTCGGGCCAGTTCTTGCTGGATTTCCAGCCGGTTGGGCTGAGGGCATTGGTAGATCGGGTCGTGGCGCAGCTTCAGCCTCAGGCGCACAGTAAGCAGATCGACTTACATGTCGTGCCGGGCAATGCCCCGGTTAAGGTGCAGGCCGATGCCGATCGCGCTGCCCAGATTCTAATTAATTTGGTTGGCAATGCCATCCGCTATACGCCAAACGAGGGCCGGGTGACGGTGACGGTGCAGGAAAACGGCCGTTTCGCCGAAATCAATGTGCAGGACAACGGTATTGGGATCCCCGCGGAGGCCATGCCTTACTTGTTTGAGCGATTTTATCGGGTGGATCAATCGCGGGCGCGCGTCAGCGGCGGCAGCGGCATTGGCCTGACCATTTCACGCCATCTGGTGTGGGCAATGGGTGGGGAGTTAACGGCCGTTTCCGAGGGCGTCGGTCAGGGGAGCTGCTTTACCTTTACCCTGCCCTTAATTTTGGAGAACTGAGTCTCAAGCCCCTCAACTCTCATTCCTCAAACCGCTGCGCCCGCCAAGTTTCAAATGCCGCTGCAAACTCTTCGGCCAACATTGCTGAGGGTGCATCCAGATAAACTTCCGGTTTAGCTGTGGGCGGCAATCCATTGGGGTAGCGCATGGCAATTTTGCTAAACACGCCGCTCCCGTGCCCAATGTAACATTCTGGTTCTGGCGCATGGGGGGCAGCCGGTTCGATGAGGCCTAAACGAACCAAAATCACGTCGGCGGCCGTTTTGCCCTGAGCGGTGGCGGCTCCCGCAGCACGGGGGAACGGTGTCTTGGCCGCGTCCCCGATCACAAACAGGTTTGGCTCGTCGCTTTCAAACTGGGCGGAAACATTCACCAGCGGCCCGTCGCCTGGCAGGTGGCACAGTATTGGGTTGCGCACATGGTGGGGAATCACCAAGGCAAGATCAAAGGGTTCGGAACGGCCGTTCCTGCTAACTACCTTATTCGCCCCGCTGGCTGCCCAATCTGGCTCAAACTTTGTATGAATCTCCACCCCAACTTCAGCACATGATTGTTCAAGATGTTCCGGGATGCCATTGCCGATCTGGATTAACGGCCGTTCTTCTGGCGTCGTAATGAAAACCTGCACAGCCTTCTGAAGCTTCCGGTAATGGTGCGCCAACTGCATTGCCAGGCTAAACGGTGCTGGCGGGCAGCGGTAAGGGAGACCTGCTACCACCACAGCGACACGTCCCGTTTGCAAATGCTGCACCGCCTTGCTGGCGGTTTCCGCGCCGCTGGGGCTCCAAAACGGGAAGATAGTTGGGTGCTGGGGAACGGCCGTGTTATCCAAAGCCAACCCCGGTGCCGCAATCACAAAATCTGCAGCCAACGTTTCGTTATTCACCACGACGTGGCTGCCGCTCACCCGCGACACATCCCCTGCCTTCAGGACAATGCCTGGCAAGCTGATCGGCTGCTGCCACTGAGTAGCTATTGTTTGGCCAAGGGCGGTGGCGATGGTGCCTGGCAGAAATTCGGCCGTACCGCCTCGTTCAATGAGCACAATTTCAATTTGATCGCCAGCCTGCGAGTGCAGCTGCTGTGCTGCTGCCATGCCACCGGGTCCTGCACCGACAATAATAATTCGCTTCATAGGTTCCTCCCTTTCAGGTTTTGGTTCATAGGGAAGATGGTAACAAAATAGTGGGTCGCGAGGCAATTGGTTTCCGTTATGGTCTTATTTACGTTGGAAAGTACGGCCGTTTGAGATAACCTTATTCCCTGAAAGACCTAAATCCAACAAGGAAGCAAGATGCGATGCTGAATTTTTTACCAGCCCCCATTATTGGTGGTTTGGCTTCGATAGCTTTACTGGTCAACACACTGTTTTGGTGCCTCGTCATATATCTGGTAGCGATTGCCAAATTGCTTGTGCCGATAAAGGCGTGGCGAACCGCGTGTACCAAGGCGGCCATATGGCTGGCCGAAACGTGGATAAGCGGCAATAGTGCCTGGATGTGGCTGACCCAACGCACAACCTGGCGCGTTTCCGGCCTGGACGGCTTGCGGAATGATGAATGGTATCTGGTTATTTCCAACCATCAATCGTGGGTCGATATTTTTGTACTGCAACATATATTTAATAGGCGCATCCCTTTTCTGAAATTCTTTATCAAGCAGGAGCTAATTTGGGTGCCAGTGATTGGGCTTGCCTGGTGGGCCCTCGATTTTCCTTTCATGAAGCGCTATTCAAAACAGCAGCTGGCTCGTCATCCAGAGCTGCGCGGCAAAGATTTGTTGACCACCCGCAAAGCGTGCGAAAAATTCAAAACCACGCCCGTTTCCGTGATGAACTTTTTAGAAGGTACCCGATTCACACCTGCCAAGCATGGCAGACAGGAGTCGCCCTATCGCCATTTGCTAAAGCCAAAAGCGGGTGGTATCGGCTTTGTGTTGGGGGCAATGGGTGACCAGATTGACACGATGCTCAACGTTACGATCGTCTACCCGCAGGGTGTTCCCGATGCCTGGACGTTCATTCGGGGAGAGGTGCGGGAGATTGAAGTGATTGTTGAAAAGCAGCCAATTCCCGCCGAATTTCGTAATCGAGATTATCAAAATGATCTTGACTTTCGTGAGGCATTTCAGGCCTGGACGCGACAGTTATGGCAGGAAAAAGATGACCTGCTAACGGCTCATCCCCAGCTGGCTGAGTCGGTTCGGGGGTAAGGGAATCCTTTACATGATCCTTACGTTTTTATTACTGCCTCATTGCAAACGCTTGGTAGCCTAGATGGCATATTGTGAAGAAATTATCAAAAGGAACCCATTGTGTTTAGATCATTATTTGGACAAGTAACAGGCAAAACGGCCGTAAAAAATATCACGCCTGCTGAGACAAAACAGCAGTTGGATGCCAAGCAACCGCTACTTATTTTAGATGTACGTCAGCCGGAAGAGTATGCCCGCGACGGGCATATCAAGGGCTCCCGCCTCATGCCTTTGGCGACCCTTCGTGATCGGATGAACGAATTGCCCAAAGATACACCCATCATCTGTGTCTGTCGTTCCGGGGCGCGCAGCCGCACCGCATGTGAACAGCTGCAAATGCAGGGCTTTGAGGACGTCTCCAACCTCAGTGGTGGCATGATCGCCTGGAAAAGAACGCGCTTGCCTTTTATTTAGGATTCGGTCTCAAATACACGTAGAGTCAGCCAGCGCTTCCGCAGGGCTGGGTCAAATAAATGTCCCGGTTTAAGAGCAGCCAAATCCTGCGGACAGAGGACTGAATCAGAGCCGGGGGGCGATGTCAAATTCAAAAGAGCACCCGATTTCAGCAGCCAAGCCAACGGCCGTTGGCAGGCTAGGCAAACAGTTGCCGGCCTGGCATTGGCTGCATCATTACCCACGGGAATACCTTGTCGGTGACTTGCTGGCAGGGTTTATTGTGGCAGTCATGCTGGTTCCACAGGGCATGGCCTATGCCATGCTGGCTGGGCTTCCGCCCGAAGTGGGGCTGTATGCCAGCATATTGCCATTGATCCTGTACGGGTTTCTGGGCAGCAGTCGCACCCTGGCTGTAGGCCCAGTGGCAATTGTGTCGCTGCTGGTCGCTTCTGGCATTGCGCCGTTGGCGGAGGCAGGCAGCGAGACCTATCTGCAGTTGGCGCTGACTTTGGCCCTATTGGTTGGTGTCATTCAGGCAGTGATGGGGTTGGTACGGCTTGGATTTTTGGTCAATTTCCTGAGCCATCCCGTTTTGGCTGGATTTACCAGCGCTGCAGCATTGGTCATCGGGTTTAGCCAACTCAAACATTTACTGGGCATCTCGATGCCACGCTTGGAATTTATCGAACTGCTTCGCTATGCTATGACCCATCTGGCAGAGACCAATTTTATGACGCTGGCAATCGGCAGCGGGGGCATTCTTGTATTGCTCTACTTTAAAATGGGGCTTGGTCAGCAGCTGGCGCATTGGAAAATAGCCCCGCAGTGGATTTTACCCATGACGAAATCAGCCCCACTGGTGATTGTCGTTTTGGGAACGTTGCTCGTTTGGGGATTGCGGCTGGATCAGCGTTTTGGGTTGGCTATTGTCGGCGACGTGCCGGCTGGACTCCCCTCGCTGACTGTGCCATCATTTAGCATGGCCCAATGGCAGCAGCTATTGCCGACCGCGCTAGTCATCAGCTTTGTTGGCTACATGGAAAGCATTGCCGTGGCCAAGTCATTGGCCAGCAAGCGGCGACAGAAAGTGGCGGCGAATCAGGAACTTGTTGCGCTTGGGGCCGCCAACTTGGGGGCAATGTTAACGGGCGGCTACCCGGTAACCGGCGGATTTAGCCGGTCGGTGGTGAACTATGATGCGGGGGCTAACAGCGGGCTGGCATCGATAATTACGGCCGTTCTCATTGGTCTTACCGTGATTTTTTTGACGCCTGTATTTTACTTCTTGCCGCAGGCCGTGCTGGCAGCAATCGTAATTGTAGCCGTGGCCGGGCTGATAGATGTGAAAACGTTTCGGCATGTTTGGCGCTACAACAAGGCGGACGCCGCTTCCTTTTTGGTTACCTTTTTTGCCGTGTTGGCGAGCGGCGTCGAGACGGGAATCTTGGTTGGCGTCGGGGTTGCCATGCTGCTATTTATCTGGCGGAGCAGCCGACCCCATGTGGCGGTTGTCGGCCGCCTGGGTGAGGGTGAGATTTATCGAAATGTGCTGCGTCATCAGGTGCAGTGCTGGCCAGAAGTAATTGCCATTCGTATTGATGAAAGTCTCTATTTTGCCAACAGCAAATTTCTTGAAGATACGGTGCTAGGCCTGATTGCCGATCAACCAGCCGCCAATCACTTCGTTTTGATAGGCTCGGCGATCAATTTCATTGATGCCAGCGCTCTGGAAACGTTGGAATCTTTGCTGCGGCAGCTAAACGATGCGGGAGTGCAGCTCCATTTAGCTGCAATCAAGGGGCCTGTACTGGATCGGCTGACAGCGATTGGTTTCATTGCCCATTTGGGGCCACAGTACGTGCATTTGACCACGCATGATGCAATGATGGCAATTGGGGTAATTTCGGCATAAAGTTGGGGGATGGATAATCCTTTTTTGCAGCGGCCGTTTCTCGTTAGTCCCTCCATGAATCAGGTGCGGATTGTTGATTTGCCGGGATTGACCGTGCCAGATTGGGTGCGGGGCAAGCGCGGCTTTGATCTACTCTCTAGCCAGGCCATGCGGCAGCAGGTAGCTATACAGGCTCAACAGCTTGGCCTTAATTCAGATGATCCTGATTTATTACCCCACTTTGATGACTGCCTGACGGCCGTTTCCCCACAAGTTCGCGCAGTTGCCCAGACGATTGCTCAGGATTACGGCCGTTCCCTGGGCTTTCTTCTCCTCACGCTCAAGCGGGGTGACGCCATTAACCGGAAAGCGCGACCCGACTGGCAGGCTGCCCATTGGGCCTATTGGCAGCAGATTAACGCGGTTTGGCTTGGGGGTGGTCTGCTGTCCGGCAATTTGGGGCGGGTGGCGGTGGCTGTGGCGCGAACTTTGATCCACGACTGTAGCTTCTCTGATTTTGCGCTGGAATTGGCGCAGAACGGCCGTTATCTGCCGCTCGTTGGCATTGGGCGAACCGCACCACCTGGTACAACCGCCATGCTGCTGTTTGATTTTGGCCAAACGGCCGTTAAGCGAGCCATCGCTTTGTACCAGAATGATCTATTAAGTCAGCTAATCTTGCTCCCCGCCGTGCAGCCTGCTTGTGACGATGTGCTGCGCCCCAGCCTGGCATGGGCCGACATAAATCAATTTGCAGACTGGTTGCTCAAGTTGATGATAGAAACCTGGCGTGGCGCAGCGCTGATTTACCCCACATTAAGTCCGATTATTGCGGTTAGCATGGCCTGTTATTTGCTAGACGGTCAGCCACGACCTGAGGATAGAGGGTGTTACGGCCGTCTACAAAAGATTACCCCCAACCTGGCCCACTTTTTGAGCGAAAAGTTGCGCCAACAGCTTCATCAAGACGCCCACATTCAGCTTTATCATGATGGTATCGCTGCCGCGCTGCCCTTTGCCGGTTTCCGACAAACGGCCGTTCTCACCCTGGGCACAGCGATTGGCGTTGGTTTTCCGCCAGCAGATCATCAATTATGCTCAGTCAGTAAAACATTGGCTTTGAGCAGTTTTCCGACAGTTTGATACACTTGGCTCATGCCTGAATTTTTTAACGTATTGCCCCCAGATGAAGCCCGTGCGCTGTTGCTGCACCACTTAACGGCCGTTCTCCCCGCAGAAAGCGTACTTACTGCTCAATCACAGGGTCGCGTAACGGCAACGGCCGTCATGGCCCCTCACGCTTTGCCCCAGTTTCGCCGCAGCACGATGGACGGTTATGCCGTGCGCGCTGCCGACAGCTTTGGTGCCTCAGAAAGCTTGCCCGCTTTTTTACAGGTGGTCGGTGAAGTGCCAATGGGTCGGCCTGCCGAAGTGATGTTGGGGGTAGGGCAAGCGGCAATAGTGCACACGGGCGGCATGATCCCGGGTTCAGCCGATGCCGTGGTGCAGATTGAGCATACGCAAGCGGTGAGCGATGACCGATTCAGTGGATTGGATATGCAATCTCCTAGCTTCCCCTTTGAAATAGAAGTCTTAAAGTCCGTTGCCGTGGGGCAGAATGTTTTGCAGATTGGTGAGGATGTACAAAAAGGCGCTGAGATTTTGCCAATAGGGCATTTGTTGCGATCGCAGGATATCGGCGGGCTGTTGGCTGTGGGAATAACGGCCGTATCGGTGGTGCGTCGTCCGCGGGTCGGCATCCTGGCGACGGGGGATGAGGTCATTCTACCGGACCAGGATGCCAAACCTGGGCAAATTCGGGATATCAACAGCTACACCATCGCAGGGTTGGTGAAAGAAGCTGGGGGGATACCAATATTGGGTGGCATTATTGCAGATGAGTTTGCTGCGCTGGAAACGGCCGCTGCCGAAATGTTGTCTAAAACAGACATGCTTGTGATGTCAGCTGGCTCATCCGTAAGCGTTCGCGATATGACGGTACAGGTCATTGAAGGGCTGGGTGAGCCGGGCGTATTGCTTCACGGTGTGGCCACCAGACCCGGCAAGCCCACCATCGTGGGCGCCGTAGCTGGCAAGCCGGTGTTGGGATTGCCGGGTAATCCCGTCTCAGCCATGGTGCAGTTCGATATGTTTGGTGTGCCCGCAATTTATCATTTGCAGGGTGTGATCACGGCCCCACGCCGAGGCCTGGTGTGGGCCAGGTTGAGCCAAAATATTGCCAGCGAAAGTGGACGGGAGGATTATGTGCCTGCGCGCCTGGAAGACAGCGTCGAAGGGCTGTTAGCCATTCCCGTATTTGGGAAAAGCAATCTTATTTATACGTTGGTTAATGCCGATGGCCTGATTAAAGTGCCGCTTAACAAAGGGGGGCTTTTGACCGGCGAATGGGTGGAAGTCCGCTTATTCTAGCTGGGCAAGATTGCAGATTAAAGAGAATCTGCAGATTTTTGGCCGCTGCGCCGCAATGTATCCAAAATGTAGATGGGGGCACCTAAAAAGCCGGAGATCCGTTCGATGGCGAAGACGAGCAGGGTAAGGGCAACGGCTTGTTCGCTGCTTAATCCAGCGCTGGCAAAGAGAAGGGGAGCCAACCCTTCACGAATGCCGAGTCCGCCAATGGACGGCAGCAATATGGCCAAGGACAAGAAGGGGATTACAAGGAAGTAATGGCTGAATGCTACCTGAAAACCAAGGGCAAGCCCGGCGGCGGCAAACCAGCCGATTTGCATCAGATTGAAGAGGATAGATACGCCCATTGCCTGCCAAACGGCTGTCCAGCCGCAGGCTTGCACAGCCTCAATGACCCCATCCACTTTTTGCCACGCAGGCTGCAAAAAGGATGGTACGATTTGGCCAAAACGCCGTACCAGTTGTCCTTCCAATACGATAAAGCCCCCCACCAGACCGAATAGGCAAACGGCCGTTGTTTGCCACAGGAGTGATGAAGGAAAGCCTTCCGGGCGAAAGGGTAAGGCAGCCAGGCCGATCATAAAGAGGGCCAACAGTCCTGTGGCCCGATCAACCAGCACCGTGCCTGCGGCCGTTTTTGCGGGAACATCCTGAGCGGCTTCTACCGCGCGCACGATATCCCCACTAAAGCCGGAAGGCAGCACGGAGTTAAAAAAATTGGCGGCAAAGTAAAGCGAAACCAAACGCTGAAAGCGCATGGGGGCGCCAACGCCGCGGAGCAGCAGCAGCCAGCGAAAGGCTCGCACCACCAGACTGATATTGACGAGGAGAAAGCCTGCCAGCACCCAACCGAGATTGGCTTGAAGCAGACGCTGGCCGATATCGGAGAAATCGACCTGACTGGAAACATACAATAGAGCCAGAAGCGTGAAGCCAATTTTGAGTAGAGTGCCAAGATGTTTACGCATAATGTTGTACGGCCGTCATTTTATCTGCTTTGTCACAGGGTTGCCAAGGGCCTGGCATCATCTTGTATTTTCATAATTGCCAAGGGAAACATATAATCCCTGGCGTATGAATAAAAGGTTGTGGCGATTTGGCTTTGTGGTGATTTCGATCTGGCTGTTTTTCTTTTTGGCGCTGAATAGCATGGTGGCTGACAGTCCCACAATGGATGAGCAAAATCATTTAGCCAGAGGTGCCGCCTTCGTAAAAACAGGGGATCCCCGGTTGAGCCTGGAACATCCACCTCTGGTTAACGGCCTGAGTGGCTTGCCTTTGCTGCTCCTGCCAGAGCTGAACTTTCCTTTTGACGATCCCAGCTGGACGGATTTGGAACCAGCAGATATTTATTGGTACAACTTCGCTGACCAATTTCTGTGGCGCGTGAACCAGGACGTGACGCGAATGATCTTCCTGGGACGGCTGCCACTCGTCTTTTTGACCCTGGGGCTGGCGCTGGTTGGCTTCCAGTTTGCCCGCCTCTTCTGGGGACGGCCGTCTGGCTACCTTGCCTTCTTCATGCTCCTGTTTGAACCAAACATTTTGGCAAACGGCCGTCTCATTACCACTGATTTGGGCGCAACGCTATTTTTGTTGCTGGGGTTGCTGCTGATTTGGCGCCTATGGACGACGCCGGGCTGGGGATTGTGGCGCACCCTGGCGGCTGGGCTGGGGCTGGGTTTGGCCTTTGGCAGCAAGCTGTCGATGCTGGTTTTTGTGCCAATCCTGGGCGTCTTGGCATTTGTTCCGGTATTTGAAACGTGGCGCCATGCGGAAGGGATTCAGGGCGGCACAGGACGGGAGGAGAACCGCTATTGGCAAGGGGTGAGGCAACGATTGTTGCAGCTGGTGTCAGCGGGGCTGTTTTCCATTTTGGTTGTGTGGGTGATTTATGGCTTGGAGTGGGGGGCGTTTCGTTTTCCCTCGGCGCAGCTGGCCTTTTTGAATGCGTATAGTGGGCCAATGCCGACGTTTTGGGCAGGGATTGATCAGATTGTAAACGTGAGTCGGAACGGCCGTATGGCATTTTTGCTGGGAGAATCCTCTGACCAGGGCTTTTGGCAATTCTTCCCGGTCGCATTTCTGGTAAAGACGCCGTTGGTGCTGCTGGCGGGATTGGTGTCTCTTGGTTGGCTTGGCTGGAAACGGCCGTCTAGCCGATCAAAACTAAGCTTTCTTTTTGTTCCGGCACTGCTCTACTTTATTGCCAGCATGGTCAGTGGAATCAATATTGGCTACCGACATTTACTGCCGGTATTACCGCTGCTCATCGTTGCGGTAAGCGGTTTACCGGCAGCATTTGCCAACAGCCCACAAGTGCGCCGCGGGCTGGCGCTGGGTTTGGCCCTGGGCCTGCTTCTGCCCAGCCTGCTCATTCACCCTCATTATTTGAGCTTTTTCAATTTGGCCGCAGGCGGGCCAGCAGACGGGGCAGCCATACTGGCCGACAGCAGCAATGATTGGGGGCAGGATTTACTGCGTTTGCAGGCTTGGATGGCCGAGAATGACATAGCGCGGATCAGGCTGGGCTGGTTTGGCATTGCTGATCCAGCTTATTATGGCTTGAACGATGATCCGCTGCCTGGTTTTCCCCGTGCCCGCTACTTAACCCTGTGGGAGTCGCCGCCCTTTGATACCGCGCAGCCTGAATCAGGACTGTACGCGATCAGCGCCAGCAGTTTGTGGGAGTCACACCGCAGCGAGAAGGGTGTTTACAGCTGGTTTCGCCAGCGTGAGCCGGATGCCCGAATTGGCTATTCGATCTATATTTACAACGTCCCATGAAGCTGTATCTGCAGAGTTGTAATTGCGTTCACTATGTTTGAAACAAGAGGATTTTAGGTTGCGCGAGGAGCGATGGGTAACAAAACAGGTTGAGAGATGGCTGCTGGTCGGCATGTTGCTGATTGGTTTCGGCCTGCGCGTGGTGGTTCTGGACGAGGCACCCCCAGGACTCCGCTATGATGAGCTGCAAAATTATTTGATGGCGGGGCGGGTGCTTGCCGGCGAACGGCCGATTTACTTTGCCGAATCGTGGGGGCATGAGCCGCTCTACCATTATTTGCAGGCGGGCAGCCTGGCCCTGCTTGGTGAATCCGACTGGAGTTTGCGCCTGCCTTCGGTTTGGCTGGCGATGGTGGCTTTGGCAGCAAGCTGGCTCGTTGCCAAAAAGCTGCTGGGGCGTAAAGTTGGGCTGCTGACGGTGGCTTTTTTAGCACTTTCTTTTTGGGCACTGTTTTACGGCCGTGTGGGATTGCGCGTGGGTGGGGTGACAGCTTTTGCCGCGCTGATGGTGTATTTTTTGTGGCGCTGCTGGGAACG
>CBDUOF010000135.1:0-13073 GCA_965368765.1 uncultured Anaerolineae bacterium
TCATTGGTAGGTTGTCCCAATCAAGGTCATCTGTCCACGGCCGTTTTCCTGTTAGGCGGTTCAAGTAGCCACCATCGGCCCGGATAAGGTGGACAAGGGTGGGATGAATACGGCCGTAAACCCCTTCAGCTTCTTTCTCTAACTGAGCCGTATCCAACGTTCCACACAGCTCAATTAGTTGCATATTGGCCCACAAGTTGTATTCAAACATCTTGTCTAAAGGATGAATCTGTTCACTTTGCATCGTGCTCCTGCCTTTAATTGACAAATCGCCAATCGTGCCTGCTTACACTCTCTCTACAATCGTGGCGATGCCCATGCCGCCACCTACACACAACGTCACCAGCCCGGTTTCACAATCGGTGCGTTCCATTTCGTCGAGCAGCGTGCCCAGCAGCATGGCTCCCGTTGCGCCGAGCGGATGGCCCATGGCGATGGCGCCGCCGTTGACGTTAACGTTTTCTGGCGAGTCAATCCCCATATCCCGCATGAAGCGCATCACAACGCTGGCAAAGGCTTCATTCACTTCAATGAGATCAATGTCGTCAATCGCCATTCCGGCCAGCTTGAGTGCTTTTTTTGTAGCTGGTCCTGGGCCAGTGAGCATGATGGTGGGGTCTGTGCCTACCAGCGCGGCGGCGCGGATACGAGCTCGAGGCCTGAGCCCCAACGCCTGGCCTCGCGCTTCACTGCCGACAAGGACAAGTGCCGCGCCATCCACGATGCCGGAAGAGTTCCCTGCGGTATGAACGTGATTAATCTTTTCCACTTCAGGGTATTTTTGCTGGGCGACAAAGTCAAAGCCCATCTGCCCGGCCATTGCAAAGGCGGGGCTCAGGTTGCCCAGCCCTTCCATTGTGGTGCCAGGGCGGATGAAACTGTCCTGCTCTAAAATGGGCAGTCCGTTGATATCTTTTACGGGGATAATGGAGCGGCTGAAACGGCCGTTCTCTCTGGCAAAGGTGGCGCGCTGTTGTGATCGCAGGGCAAACTTGTCGACATCTTCGCGGCTAAAGCCTTCTAGCGTGGCGATGAGATCCGCGCCGATGCCCTGCGGCACAAAATACGTCTCGTAATTTGTTTGCGGATCTTGCGACATGGCACCGCCATCCGAGCCGATGGGCTGCCGCGACATACTCTCCACACCGCCAGCCACCACCAGATTTTCCCAGCCCGAGCGTATCTTCATCGCGGCGATGTTGACCGACTCCAGACCAGAAGCGCAAAACCGATTGAGCTGCACGCCCGGCACGTCAATGTCCCAGCCAGCTTTCTGGGCAGAAATTTTGGCAATATCTTGCCCCTGGTCGCCAATGGGCGTCACGCAGCCCAGCACCACATCATCTACCTGGGCGGTGTCCAGGCCCGTTCGATTAACCAGTTCGTCCATCAAGGTCACAACCAAATCGATGGGCTTGACTTCATGGAGTTCACCACTTGCCTTGCCTTTTGAACGCGGCGTGCGAATCGCTTCATAAACATATGCTTCTTGCGTCATGTTTGATCCTTTTGATTGAGAAGTTACTAGGGCGATTCGTCAATCAATATACGGAAAGTTAAGGCCCGGTGGCAATAACGCCCGCAGCCAGGAGCTCAGCAATTTCTGAGGCACTGTATCCAATCTCGGCCAAAATTTCAAGCGTGTGTGCGCCCAAGTGGGCGCCAATGTGTTTGTATTCCGGGGTGTGGTTCGATAGTTTTATCGGGGTGCCAATTTGCGGCTGCTCAGAGCCATCGGGGCGCGGCACTTTTACCCGCATTTGCCGCGCCAACGTGTGTGGATGATTGAGGGCTTCGCGGGTAGTGAGAACGGGTTCCACACAGGCATCAAGATGGCTAAAGATCTCGATCCAGTTGGCCAGCGTTTTGGCTGCAATGGCGCTGCGAATCGCTTCTTTGATGTTTTGCTGATGGGCAACGTTGAAATCTTGGCCAGGCTGAATGAGATCGTGACGCCCAATAGCGCTGCAAAATTGGGCCCAGAATTTGGGCTCTAACGGGCCGACAGAGAGTAAACGGCCGTCCGCTGTCTCATACAAATCATAAAAAATGCCCCCATTTAATATCTCCCCTTCAGGCTCTGGTGCTTTGTTGCCCACAATGAGCGATGCGGCCGTCATGCTGTTCCAGGCCAGCGCACCGTCGTGCATCGAGATATCGACCCAGGCACCTTCTCCCGTGGCTGTGCGACGAATAACGGCCGCTAGCAAGCCAATCACCAAATGCAGGCTGCCACCGCCAATGTCGGCCACCTGAGTAGGGAGGGGAGGCGGTGGGACTGTGGCCGATTTACGGCCGTAATGGGCCAGCATTCCCGACAGCGCCAAATAATTAAGGTCGTGTCCCGCTCGATTTCGGTAAGGTCCATCCTGGCCATATCCTGTTAATGAGCAATAAATCAGGTGAGGACAAACCGCTTTTAGCGCAGCGTAGCCAACGCCCAATCGATCCATCACGCCGGGCCGAGATTGCTCGACAATAATGTCATACCTTTGCGCCACAATCAGCTCTTTAACAATTTTAGCCGCGCCCGATGCCTTTAAGTTTAGTCCCAGACTGCGCTTGCTGCGATTGAGTAACCCGTGCCCGGCTGAAACGCCATCTTCATCAAAGGGCGGCAGCAAGCGGGTCAGATCCTGACGATCCGGTGCCTCAATTCGCAAAACGTCTGCGCCCAGGTCGGCCAGCATCATGGTGGCGTACGGGCCCGGCAAGAGCGTAGAAAAATCGACTATTTTTAGATTTGCCAGAGGTGTAGACATTGTTTTATTTTTGGCTGATCTGGAGCGTATGGGATGACGATGGAAGATGAGCCAGTTCATCCCAGAAACCATCCCCTACTTAGGGTGGATGTGGTAGCATTAGCCTCAGTAAGAATGGTACAGACAAGTGAGGAAATCAGCAAAGTCGCATATGGCTATTTTTAGGTCACAACTATCTACTACGTCCGAAGTATACACTCAAAATCGCGAGGCAATGCTGGCCCTGATTGCTCAAACGCGCCAGCTAAGCCAACGCGCAGTAGAAAGTTCTGCGAAGGCCAAGCCGCGCTTCGACAAACGAGGCCAAATTTTGCCTCGTGAGCGGGTGGCCCGGCTGCTTGATCCCGGCTCGCCATTTTTGGAAATTGGCAATATGTGGGGCTATTTGGTAGATGTGCCAGATCGCGCCGATTCACTGCCAGGCGCAAACATGATTGCTGGCATCGGGTTGGTCAATGATGTGCGTATGATGATTGTGGCCAGCGACAGCGGCATCAACGCGGGGGCTTTGACGCGAGCCGGAGGAACAAAGCTGAGGCGCTGCCAGGACATTGCGCTGCAAAACAAGCTGCCATTTATTCATCTGGTTGAAAGCGCGGGCGCGAACCTGCTTGAATATGAGGTTGAAATGTTTGTCGAATCGGGCGGCGTGTTCCAGCGTTTGGCCCGGCTGAGCGCGGCGGGCTGTCCGGTCATCACGGTGCTGCACGGATCCTCGACGGCAGGGGGAGCATATATGCCGGGGATGAGTGACGTTGTGATTGCGGTGCGTGAGCGCGGGCAAGCCTTTTTGGCTGGTCCCCCGTTGGTTCGGGCGGCAACGGGAGAGGTAGCAACGGCCGTTGATTTAGGTGGGGCTGAGATGCATGCTAACGTAACTGGGTTGGTCGAACATCTGGCAGAAAATGATAATGATGCGATTCGGCTGGCCCGCGAGGTGGTGGCGCGGCTGAATTGGCACGCTCAACTGGCCCCAACTGCGGACAAGCCTGCCTTCCGGGCGCCACGTTACGATCCGGCTGAATTGGCCGGGATTGTGCCGCTGGATTATAGACGGCCGTATGACGTCAAAGAGGTGATAGCGCGCCTGGTTGATGGGTCAGATTTTCTCGATTTCAAAAGCCGCTACGGCAGCCAGACGGTGTGTGTGCAGGGCAACATTCATGGCTACCCGGTTGGGATCATTGGCAACAACGGTCCCATCGACCCGGACGGAGCAACCAAAGCCACCCACTTTATTCAGCTTTGCTCCCAAACGAACACGCCGCTAATCTTTTTGCAGAACACGACAGGCTACATGGTGGGCACAGAAACGGAACAAGGCGGCATGATCAAGCATGGCTCGAAGATGATTCAGGCAGTGACAAATACGGCCGTTCCTCGGTTTACCTTGCAAATTGGGGCCAGCTTCGGGGCGGGCAACTACGGCATGTGTGGCCGTGCCTATCATCCCAACTTTCTTTTTAGCTGGCCCAACGCCAAAACCGGGGTGATGGGCGGCGAGCAAGCCGCAATGACGATGCGGCTGGTAATGGAAGGCAGTGCCAAACGGCGAGGGCAGGAAGTGGATACGGCCGTGCTGGATTCCCAGGAAAAAGCCATCATTAACCACTTTAATGAGCAGTCCGATGCTTTTTATACCTCAGGGCGTGGGCTGGACGACGGCATTATTGACCCTCGCGACAGCCGAAACGTGCTGGCGCTGCTGCTATCGCTGGCCGACGAAGCGTCCCGCCGGACCCTGCATCCCAATACCTTTGGCGTTGCCAGAATGTAAGTAGCGTCACCTGACAGGGTTCTCAAAAAATATGGCCATCAAAAAAATTCTAATTGCAAATCGAGGCGAGATTGCCTGTCGTATCTTGCGCACGGCGCAGGCGCTGGGCTACGCAACGGTTGCGGTGTTTTCCGATAGTGATGCCGCGTCACCTCACGTGCTGATGGCCGATCAGGCCGTGCGACTGGGACCCACGGAAGCAAAACAGGCCTATCTCAGTGCAGACCGTATTTTGGCCGCCGCTAAGAAATGTGGCGCAGATGCCATTCATCCGGGCTATGGCTTTTTGGCAGAAAATGAGATGTTTGCCCGCCAGGTCATTGCAGCGGGCTTGACCTGGATTGGCCCACCGCCCCGCGCTATGGCGATTATGGGCAACAAGGCCGCGGCCAAGCAAGCGGTGGCTGATAGGGGCGTGCCCCTGATTCCCGGCTATGCAGGCAGTGACCAGCGTGAGGCTGCTTTTGCTAGCGCGGCAGCGCAGATTGGCTATCCGGTGATGGTCAAAGCTGCAGCGGGTGGTGGCGGGCGTGGTATGCGGCTGGTTAACGCGGCAGACGCCTTGCCAGCGGCTTTAGCCCGTGCCCGTTCTGAGTCCGTGCAGGCCTTTGGCTCTCCTAATTTATTGCTGGAAAAAGCGATAGTCAATGCCCGTCATATCGAGTTTCAACTATTTGGCGATCAGCAGGGCAATCTGATTCATTTAGGAGAGCGGGATTGTTCTATTCAGCGGCGGTATCAAAAAGTGGTGGAAGAGGCTCCGAGTCCGGCACTGTCGGCGGAACTGCGGGCCAAAATGGGGGAAACGGCCGTAAACGTGGCCAAAGCCGTCAACTATGTAGGTGCTGGCACCGTTGAATTCCTGCTGGATGAAAATGGCGACTATTTTTTTATTGAGATGAATACCCGCTTGCAGGTAGAGCATCCGGTGACAGAGCTGATTACGGGACTGGATTTGGTGGCCTGGCAGTTGCTGGTGGCAGAAGGAGAACCTTTGCCACTCGCGCAAGATCAGGTGACGCTGCGTGGGCATGCCATTGAGGTGCGCCTGTATGCGGAGTCTCCAGAAAATGATTTTTTGCCTGACATCGGCACCGTTTGGCATTACCAGCCACCGTCGGGAATTGGGGTGCGGGTGGATGACGGATTGCGTTCAGGACAGCTGCTTAGCCCAAATTATGATGCGATGGTGGCGAAAATTATCACCTACGGGGAGACGCGTGCGCTGGCGCAACGGCGGATGCAGCGGGCTTTGGGGGAAACGGCCGTTCTCGGAGTAGACACCAATCGCCGCTTTTTGCTTGACATAACAAATCACCCGACCTTTATTGCGGGAAAGGTAACAACTGCCTTTATCAATACCCATTGGCAGCCAGAGCCTCGCGCAACCTCTCCGCTGCTGGTTGCCCTGGCAGCCACTGTCATGTTCCAAACTGCCAGCCAATTGGGCGGGCACACCCAGCCAGGCGGCTGGCTCAGCTGGGGAACCACCTACTGCTTTGACGCTGACAATCGAGACAACCTGGTTTTGGTAAAGGCCACTGTCGCCGGGCTGCAAATTCACACGGGAGCACAGACATTTACCATACAAGTATTGTCTTGCCAGGATCATCAATTGCGGTATGAGCTGGAAAAGGTCCAAGATGTGGCGCTTTTTGCTTTTGGGGAAGACGGCCGTTTGTGGCTGCAGGCGGGGTTAGAGACGGCGTCATTTGTCGATGTGCTGCTTGCCGAGCCTGAAACGGCCGATTCCCTAGCCAACGGAGCAATTGCCGCCCCCATGCCGGGATCTGTTTTGCGCCTCGATGTAGCCATTGGCGACCGCGTGAAAAAGGGGCAGCCGCTGCTGGTGTTGGAAGCAATGAAGATGGAACACAGCATCGCCGCTCCGTTTGATGGTACCGTGAGCCAAATATTGGTCCAACAAGGGCAACAAATGCAGTCAAATGAACGACTCATCGTTGTCAAAGCAGAAGGAGCTGAGGCGTGAGACAAGAAAAGCAAATAATCAAGATTGGCGGGGCCGCGGGCGCCTGGGGCGACTCTTCGCTCTCCACCGCTCAGCTATTGGCCACCGAAACGCTCGATTATCTTGCCTATGAAGGGCTGGCTGAAGTGACGATGGCTATCCTTACCCGCGCCAAAATGAGAGATCCAGACGCTGGTTTTGCCATTGATTTCATCGACCCCGTGCTGAAAACCCATTTGCGAGAGATTCGGCGGCAGGGTATTCGCGTGGTCACCAATGCGGGCGGCATCAATCCGCAAGGGGCTGCCCGAGCGCTGCGCCACATTGCCAGGGAGCAGGGTATAAGCCTGAAGGTCGTCGTGGTAGAAGGGGACAACCTGATGCCCCAGATTGGTGAGTTGAGGAAGGCAGACATTCGTGACATGATCTATCGCACACCGCTGCCACAGCGGGTTTTGGCAATGAATGCGTACCTGGGCGCATTCCCCATTGCTGCGGCCCTGGATGCTGGTGCCGATGTGGTAATCACGGGGCGCGTTGTGGATAGTGCGCTGATGTTGGGGCCATGCATCCATGAATTTGGCTGGAAGGCGACTGAGCATGACAAGCTGGCACAGGGTAGCCTGGTGGGGCATTTGCTGGAGTGTGGCCCACAGTCAACCGGCGGCCTGCTGACCGATTGGGAAAGCGTTTCCAGTTGGGTAAACATGGGGTATCCCATTGCCGAAGTGGCGGCGGATGGCTCGTTCGTTTTGACCAAGCCAGAGGGGAGCGATGGGCTGGTGAACCGAGCCAGCGTCACGGAGCAAATTTTGTACGAAATTGGCAACCCACGCGACTATATTTTGCCAGATGTAGTGTGTGACTTTGCCGATGTGCAGCTCACCGAAGTTGGGGAAGATCGGGTGCACGTTGCGGGTGCCAAAGGGTATCCGCCGCCGTCTAGCTACAAGGCAACCACGTTGGAACATGACGGCTTCCGCTTGATGTTTTTGCTGATGATTACGGGGCACGATGCCGTGCGTAAAGCGCAGCGCGTGGGCGACGCTTTGTTTAGGCGCATTGGGCAGCAGTTCCCTAAAATGGGCTGGGCCGATTTCAGGGCGACGTCGCTTGAAGTGCTGGGCGGCGAAAGCCAGTTTGGGCCGCATAGTCGGGCAGCTGAGTCACGAGAAGTTGTTTTGAAATTAGCAGCACACCACGATAGCAAAGAAGCGCTCTTGTTTTTTGCCCGTGAGGTGCCGTTTTGTGGTTTGGCGATGGCGCCGGGCATCAATGGCGGCGGCGCGGGCTTGCCGCGACCAACTCCCTATATTCGGGTCCATTCAATGCTGGTTCCACGCGAGTTTGTAACGATTACGGTAGACGGTGAAGTGTTTGAGGCGCAACAAGTGCCGGCTGACGAATTGGCGGTAAAGGAACGGCCCGCGATTGTCAATCGTCATTCAAAAATCGTCACTTCAGGGGAACTGGTTGAGGTTCCCTTGCGACAGGTGGCATACGGCCGTTCCGGAGACAAAGGAAATATTGCCAACGTCGGGATCGTGGCGCGGCAACCCGCATGTGTGCCTCTCTTGCGGCAGGTGCTCACCGCAGAAAAAGTCAAAGAATATTTGGCCCATCTGGTTGTCGGCGACGTGGAGCGATTTGAGCTGCCCGGTTTAGACGCATTTAACTTTGTGCTGCATGAGGCGCTTGGCGGTGGTGGTACGGCCTCACTCCGGTTCGATCCGCTTGGCAAAGGCATGGCACAAATATTGCTGGAATGCCCCATTCAGGTTCCTGCGGAGTTACTTTAAATGATGAATTCCTTCATTGACTTACAGCGTACCAATACGATTTTGTACTGTCGTTCCTGGACCGAAACTGTTCACTTCTATAAACAGCAGCTGGGTATGCCGATCTCTTTCGAGAATGAGTGGTTTGTCGAGTTTAAGCTCACTGATGCAAGCTTTTTAAGCATTGCCAATTCAGCTCGTGCCACCATTTCTCCTGTAGAAGGACAGGGCATTACGCTGACCTGGGAAGTTGGCGATTTGGAAAAGGTGAAGAAGCGGTTGACGCTGCAGGGCGTTGCCACAACCCCAATCCAGCGTAAATGGGGCGCATTGGCATTCTACTGTTACGATCCAGAAGGGCATCGTCTGGAGTTTTGGACAGATCAGCCTCGCCTTGCGGACGGAATGGATGAGTAACTTCTCGGTGCATTCCAGGCTGCAGGCGCTGCCATATTTTGCGCGCATTGCCGACACATCTCTCCGCAAAATAGCCCAGCAGGCGGTGCGCCGCACGTTTGTTCCCGGGGAGACTATCTTTCTGGAAAGCGAGCCATCCGCTGGATTATGGATTGTGGAAAACGGCCGTGTCAAAGCATACAAGCTTTCTCCAGAGGGTCAGGAATATATTCTGCGCTTCTTTGGTCCTGGCGATACTTTTAACGATCTGGCGGCCCTCGATAATGCGCCCAACGTGGCCAACGCAACAGCCGTTACCGCCGTGTCGGCCTGGGTCATCCCGACGGCCGTTTTTAATGCAGCGCTTCAAGCCGATCATCAATTTGCTCTGGCAGTGTTGCAAGGGTTGGTTGGCCGGGTTCGACATCTGGTTGGCCAGGTCGAAGATTTGGCGCTCCGTCCCGTCACGGCCCGTCTGGCACATTTCTTGCTGGAGCAGGTTGCCGATCCAACCCTTGCCCATCCGGCCATTACCCGCGTTCTGGTGGCCAACCATCTGGCAACCACCCCGGAATCGATAAGCCGCTCGCTGCGCGTGCTGGAAAAAGCTGGCGCTATCCGCTTCGACCGGCATCGTATCATCGTTGCCAAACCAGATATCTTGCGTCAAGTGGCCCAACTTTAATTTGGCCTGGGGATATTCATTTATAAAGGGCATATTATCTGCCCAAAGTGGTCAATAAGCGGGATTGGCAACATGGTGCTTGACATTTTGCCCATTTCCGCTATCATTTCATTAGGAATCCTAACTAAGCGACCTGATATGACTAACTTTGCTCTCGATCCCAACATCCATCAAGAAGATGCTTCGGCCAAAATCGTATTCGCTTTGGAGCGGTTGTCGCACGTATTTCGTATCCATTGGTGGGAGCAAAACAAGAAATACCAGTTAAGTCCGCTGCAAATGCAAATATTGATTGCGCTTCGTTTTCATGGGCACCTGGACTCGGTTTCCACCATGGCAGCCTATCTGGACTTAACCAACGCGACAATAAGTGATGCTGTGCGGGTCCTTGGCCAGAAGAAGTATGTGCAGAAGCGACCAGATAGTGAAGACGGCCGTCGCCATCACATTGCCTTAACGGATTCTGGGACACAGGCTGCCGAAGAGCTCTCTCTTTTTGCCAACCAGATTGGCGATTTTGTGGCAACGCTGCCCAATCAGGGCCTGTTTCTGGAATCGTTGTTGCAGCTTATGCAGCTGTTACAGGAAAATGCCTTTATTCCACTGCAGCAGATGTGTACCACCTGCCGTCACTTACGCCGCCCAGAAGGCAGCGCTGCTGCCTATTACTGTCAACTGCTGGACAGGCCATTGGGCGTCCGTGATTTGCGGATTCATTGTCCCGAATATGAGACGTTAGGGTGATATTTTTTTGCTTCATTTAATTAGGATTCCTAATAATATCAATAGAGAAGGAGTGTTGCTATGAATTGTGATGTTTTTGATACGTTTGTGACCAAACCAGATGGACAGCTGATGCATTTTGACATTATCGTGCCTTCTGGAACGGAGCAGAAGGCGGTGTTGACTTTTGGGGAAGCTTATCTGGCGCATGTTGGCGTAGAGAATGGAAAGCTGACCGCTGAGCGGTGTCGTTTTTGCCACGTTGAATCGGCCACCCCAGAGATGCAGCAAGCTATTGCTCAACAGGGCTATTTTATATTGGCGATGGAGGGTTGCCCGCCCGTCGCTACCACAAATTAGGAGGTTCATGATGAAAGATATAGCTGGATACACGTATGGTACAACGGCCGTTTTGCCATCCCCTTTCTCTTTAGCTGAGTTTGAAAAGCTTAAGGCCACCGTCTTATTTGGCGAAGAAGATAGTCGCTATTTGAAGATGGCGGGGGAAGTGCTGGGTGAACAAATCGATGACATTCTTGATCTGTGGTACGGCTTTGTTGGCTCACAGCCGCATCTGCTGGTTTACTTCACTGACGGCAGAGGCAACGCCCAGTCAGATTATTTGGGAGCAGTGCGGCAGCGATTTGGGCAGTGGATACGCGATTTGTGTGAACGGCCGTATGATCAGCCGTGGCTAGACTACCAGCACGAGATCGCCTTGCGCCATCACACTGCCAAGAAGAATCGTACCGATGCTGCTGATTCTGTGCCCATCATTCATGCCCGGTATATTATCGCCTTCATTTACCCCATCACAGCCACCATCCATCAATTTCTGGCCGCCAAAGGACACAGCGACGAAGCGGTTGATAAGATGCACCAGGCGTGGTTTAAAGCGGTGGTGCTGACGGTTACGCTGTGGTGTTTGCCATTTGTAAAGGAAGGCGAATTTTAGATTTATAGGGGGAGCAAACCAAGAGGGCGGAGTTAAGCGCTCAACCACTCGTGGTGCGTTCGATTACCGTTTTGGCTGAGGCAGCAATCAGTCCTTCACCAGTCTAATGGCGCTCCGGGCCGTTTCTATTAAGCCTGGTGCTGCCATTGGTCCTGATACCGTGGCCGCACCGCTCGGGGCTGGACTTCTGGTCGTGACTTTGCCCATAACATGCACCCTTTGTTATGAATGGGCCTGGACTAGACCATCTCCGGTTCCAGAAAACGAACAAGGTCAAATTCATCGACGAGCTGCCATACCCATTCGGAAACCCGTTCCGGCGTTCGCATGCTGTCATTTTCATCATCGAGCGCTAGTCCCATAAACATTCCGTCTTCCACGCCGGCCGAAAAGCTGAATTCGTATCCCTCAGTCGCGGTATAGCCAACAAGCTCTGCCCCTTGAGCCATAAACTTGCGTCCCAAAATGCCAATCGCATCACAAAAGCTTTCAGGATAGCCAAACTGGTCTCCCAGTCCAAAAATCGCTATCTTTTTGCCTGTGAGATTGAGCTCATCCAGCTCTAGAAAATGGTTGTCCCAATCATCCTGGAGCTGTCCTATATTCCAGGTTGGGCAGCCGATGATTAAATAGTCATAGCTTATCATCTTGTTTAGAGGGGTGTCGGCGATGTTGTGGATGGTAACCAAGCCATTTGCCACGCTCTCAAATTCTTCTGCAATTTGGTCAACGACCAGACGAGTATAATCTGTATTGCTACCGTAAAATAAACCGATGGGTGTCATTTTTTACTCCTATTAACAGTGGCGTTCGATCTCTGTGAAGGCCAAAACATTGCTTGAATGAAGACGCTCTCAAATTGGGCTTTGACTTGAACAAATCACGAGAATGCTTGCTTGCCGTGTCAGATCTTTTTCTGCAATCGGCTGAGCTGGCGCCTTCTTGATTTAGTGCCCTAAAGTTTGTAACAGCGTAGTAAAAATCAGCTATGCTGACCATGATCTGGATCAAGTTGCACTTCTGGAGTAGATTTAATGGCATACCAATTGGCTTACTTGATCTAAATCAAGGCCGGATGAGGTTGCTTGGCTTACTCTGGTGAGGCGGAAGTGAGATAGATATGGCCTAAGGAGTGGTAGGTTGGCAGAAGAAATATGGCTCCCCCAAATTGATGCGGATCGTTGCACCGGCTGCGGTGATTGTGTTGTTTGCTGCCCTACGCAGGCAATTGAAAAGGTAAACGATACGGCCGTTCTCACCAAACCCGCTGCCTGCACCTATTGCGCTGATTGTGAAGCCATCTGTCCCGTCAGCGCCATTGCCCTGCCTTACCAGATTGTGCTGGAGGCCGAGTTGTAAATGCGTTCACCCGACATTTTTTTACTGAGCGCGCCCTATGGCATCCCTTTCATGACCTGACTCGCTCTCCCTCGCATTAATTGGGTGACGGCGATGGAATCCGGTAACGAACTCTCCAGAAGTTAGCAGGCCGGGCGCTAATTTAATCGGGGAACGGGAAATTGACATAATAATAATAATAACGTAATCTGACGAACCATTGGAGAAAATTAACCATGAGCAACGAACCGGTACTAGATATTCGCACAATTCCCCCTGCACAGCGTCACCCCCTAATCTTTGATAAATTTGAAGGCCTGAATTCGAACGAAGGTTTTGTCCTTGTCAATGATCATGATCCAAAACCGCTTTACTACCAGTTCCAGGCCGAACGCACCGATCAGTTCACCTGGGATTATCTGGAGCAAGGTCCACAGGCGTGGCGCGTGCGAATCGGCCGCCGTTGAACAGAATGACGCGACCTGTTCCTCCTCAGACGCGACGCCGTTACCAGGAGCGCGCACCCCTGATGATTCTGGCGGCGCTTGCCCTGCTGGCTGGATTATGGGCTGGGCTTGTACGCCTGGGCTGGCAACTTCCGGCGCTTTCGCTGCGGCTGCCAGCCCAGCATGGCCCTTTGATGGTTTCTGGCTTTCTTGGCACGCTAATCAGCCTGGAGCGGGCCGTGGC
>CBDUOF010000136.1:0-13033 GCA_965368765.1 uncultured Anaerolineae bacterium
GCAAAGGGATGGTAGACAATTACACCAGGCAATTTGAACAATTGGCAAACGGCCGTTCCTGGCAGCTGCAGCGCTTTGAATTTAGCACCGAACTGGCTTTTTTGATCAAAACGAACGGTTAAGGAATCCATGCCGCATGGTGCGGGAAGGCAGAGCAACTTTCATGTAATGTTTATGTGACTAATGGGAGTAACTGGAGACTAATGGATACACAGGCAAGAAAAGGGTAGCAAAACCAGACCATCGTTGCTCATGGTCTGTACGCCCTTAACAATTCGTTCGTACGGCATTAATTGGTATCCAGATCCTACTTTTCACGGGATTTTGACTACGCTTCCCATTTTCGCAGGCTAAAATATGGCAAATCAGCCCTAATTATGTATCATCTTAACAAGCGTTGTTAGAATTCTCTGCCATGGTATTTTTGTGCTAGCCAACTAACCCAGCCTTGCAGCCTGAAAACTTGGGCAGATTTTGACCTATTCCTCTATTATTAAACTGTAAAAATTTATGTCGCAACATATTACAGATAAGCAGACAGAACTTCTCATAGGGCCAGATTTAGAGCAGATCATGGATGATGATCTCTTCTATCGTCCGGTGCCATTTGAAACCGCTGATGAACATACCATGCCTGTTTGGCGGGTGAGTTTCTCGTTAACTTTAGACAAACAGCAGCGGTTTGGTTTGGAAATCAACGATGAGATTCATTTAGGCAGGGGCAAGAATGAAGACGATCTCATTGATTTGACGCCGTATGATGCTGAAAAGCTTGGCGTGTCACGACGGCACGTTGCTCTCCGCCCAACGTCTTCGAATTTGTTTGTGGTTGATTTGGGCAGCACCAACGGCACGCGCCGAAACGGCCGTTCCATTGGCTTAAATACCCCGTACTCGCTGGCGGATGGTGACATCTTAACGTTGGGCAACCTGGAATTGACGGTTCACATTGTCAGACGGCCGTATCTGCAGACCGCGCCGCTCAAGCAGCGCCCAGACCTGGTAGATGCGCTGGCTCAAATCGGCAAAGCCATCACCTCTCAACTCAATCTGGAAGAAGTGCTCAATCAGGTGGTTGCCAGTGCTATGAGCCTGACAGCTGCGGGGGAAACCTCCATCTGGCTGGTAGATGAAGCAACAGGCGAACTTTTCTTGGAAGCCCGTCGAGGCATCGATGATGCCAAACTGCGCCGTACCCGAATGCCTATAAATGAAAACACGCCAGCGGGGCGCGTGATTAAGACAGGTAAACCGATTCGGACCCGCTCTGAACCTGGTGAAGCCGCCCAGCAGGTAATGACGGGCTATCTGGTAGAAGCACTGGCTTACGTGCCAATCACGCTTGGTGGCGTGACCTTTGGCGTCTTGGCCTCGGCGCACCGCGAGCCCGGCAAATCTTTTGACGATCACGATGAACGGCTGCTGAGTGCCATTGCCGACTACGCGGCCATTGCGATTCAGAATGCCCGCCTTTACCGCGACACTGATTTGGCGCTGAATGAGCGGGTGCGTGAATTGGCTGCGCTGAATGAGTTAACCCGTACGGTTTCGGCTTCACTGGACGTGAACCAGGTTTACAAGGTGTTGGTAGAACAGGTAAAGCGCCACATGCCGATGGTAGACGTGTATATTTATTTGCGGGATGAGTCGCGCCCGGTGTTACGGCCGTTTAACGACACCGCCCGCTTGCCCGAGTATCCGCTGGGGCAAGGGCTTTTGGGAGAGGTTGTGGCCACCGGTGAAGCAATCATAACCAATGATGTGACAAATCACCCAGATTTCGATGAGAAGCTGGACACCCTGATCCCCACCAAGGCAATGCCTATGGCCGCCATTCCCCTGGCAATTAAAGGGAACGTGGTGGGTGTTTTGCTGCTGCACAACGAGCCAGGGGCAACCTTCTCTGACGAAGATGCCGCGTTGCTGCGCGCTTTTGCCAATCCCGTGGCAACGGCCGTTGAAAACGCCCGCCTCTATGCCAATGCCGAGCGCCAGCGTGGCGCCATTTTGGCAATGGGCAATACCCTCTCTGAGCCCTTGACGATTTTAGATGATCTCGGCAATGTCTTGGTCTCCAACGAAGCGGCACAGCGGCTGTTGAGTACCAATATGTCCCAGTTTTTTGGCGCGATAACCAGCAGCGTGGGCCGCACCATTGAAGTGCAAATCGGTGACGAAACGTACCTCTCGACCACCGAACACGTTGAGGGTATTGGCACCATTGCGATGATGCAAGACATTACCTACGTCAAACAGCTGGAAAAAGACCGCTCCGAATTTATGCACATGCTCTCGCATGACCTAAAAAATCCGCTAATGGCGGTAACCGGGTATGCCAATTTGTTGGAGCGGAGTGAGACGCTGAGTGAAAAGGGCAGCCACTTCCTGGATGAAATAAATATTGCCGCTGACCGCATGCTGGAGATGATCATTCACCTGTTGGATAGTGTGGATCAGGACGAGGGGATACAGCTGGCCCAGGATGTGGTGAATTTGGAAGCAACAATTGGGCGCGTGCTGCGCGATACAGAAGGGGCCGCATTGCCTAAATCCATTCAGGTAACGGCCGTTTCCCGCGGCAAACCCTATACCATAAACGGCGACGATCTGCGGCTCTACCATATGGTGCTCAATTTGGTTGACAATGCCATCAAATATTCGCCCGACTTTACCGAAGTCACCGTGACAACTTGCTATGAGGATGAAGCGCTAACGATTCAGGTAGCCGATCAAGGCTCGGGGATTCCTGAGGGCGATTTGCCCAATATTTTTGACAAATTTTACCGCGGCATTCAGGAAAACTTGCCTTCCAAAGGATCTGGCGTCGGGCTTTCTGCGGTGAAAGGCATCGTCGCGGCGCACCAGGGTCGCATTTGGGCAGAAAATCTGCCAGAGCGGGGGGCACAATTCACCGTAGAACTCCCCGGTACCCTTCGTTCACAAGGTTAATGTCTTTATTGAAATGGCTCCTGGGGTGCTACTTTCTACTTTTTAGCATTCGGTTTGCCGCTGCTTTAAGGGGGCGTCATGGCACAGCGAAAGCCCAAATTGGCGCGCGCTACGCTAGGGTCAAATGAGCTGCGCGTCACCACGCTGATTTCAGCGGCGGCGGAAAGCCAGGAACCCCCTCGTATCGCTTTGAATGCCCCTTCCGCAGGCCCTAACGGATTTGTATCCGTTGCGCTTTCATAGTAGCGCGGGTCGTACCAGTCACTTACCCACTCCATCACGTTGCCAGCCATATCATAGGCGCCGATAGGGGAACGGCCGTCCAAATAGCTGCCCACAGGGGCCGTATCCCGATGACCATCATCTACGCTGCTATCGCGCACGTCCCGCGTGCAGCCTACGTCACAAAAATTCACCTTGGTGCCGTCGAAGGCATCACCCCACGGATAGCGCAAAATAATTGCCTGCACTGGATCAAATCCGGCGGCCATCTCCCACTCCGCTTCAGACGGCAGCCGTGCCTCGCGCCAGCTGCAAAAAGCATCGGCGTCGTACCAGGAGACAAATATAACCGGGTAATCGTCGTAGGCGGTGTCGCCATAGTAGGCTGGATGATAGGTGGCGGAACTGCGAACCGGAGCAGTACAGCTACCAGCAGCAACGCACTGGGCATACTGACCGTTGGTCACTTCTGTTTCGTCAATAAAGAAGGGATCGAGTCGCACCAGGTGAGACGGCCGTTCATCTGCCTCCCCTTCATCCGTCCCCATGCGAAACAAGCCGCCCGGCATAAATACCATGCGTGCGCCCGTGTCGGTTATGAACGGTTCCGGACTAGGGGTTGGCGGCAAGGTAGGCGCGGGCAGAGGCGATGGCGTGGGTGCGATGGCGGTGAGCGCCGCCACTATGGCTGATTCCAGCGTGACCGTGGCTTCCGCTTCGCTCTCCGGACTGTCGTTGTTGAGCCCGGTGAGCGTGAGGATTACCCCGGACACCACCACCAATGCCAGTAACACAACTAGGGCAATGATAGTGCGCTGCTCAATTTGTCGTCTGGTGCGGGGCGAGAGGCGTGGCGGGGGTGGGCTGCCTAACTGCCGCGTCGGGCTGCGGCGTAGTTCGGCAGGGATCGGCTCTGGCTGGCTGTTTGGTTGGGTGAGCGCTGCAGCAAAGGATTCGGCCGTTTCGTAGCGTGCGTCTGGGCGAAGGGAGAGGGCGCGGTTGGCCACTAAAGATAGATACGGCGGCACATCTGAGTTAATCTCGCGCGCTGGCGTCAAATCAGTGAGGCCGCTTTTCCGGCTGAGGGCGTTGGGTGGCACCTGGTTGGTGAGCAATGTGTATAAGGTTGCGCCAAGACTGTAGATGTCGCTGGCTGGAGAAACATCCTGCTGGGCCTGCTGCTCTGGCGCACCATACCCGGTCGTGTGCTGCGGCACGCCCAGCCCTGGCAGCCCACTGTCTACCAAATAAACAGTGCCATCCGGGGCGATGCGGATGTTGGCTGGCTTGATGTTAAGGTGCAGCTGCTCTTTTTGATGCAGGTAGGTGAGGGGATCGCAGGCGGCTTGGAGCCACTCGATGATACGTTGATGGGGGAGACGGCCGTATTGATCCAGCAAACTCTGCAAATCGATGCCATCCACATAGCTGCTCACCAAATATTGCCCGCCGCCGCCCGGAACCTCTTCAAGTGAAAAATGGTCTAGGACCGTGGGCAGCTGTGGATGGGACAGATCGCTCAGACGGCGTGCTTCAGCCCGAAACAGCTTTTGCATCGTCACCGAACTGTCACGATACTCCTTTACAGCCACATCCCGATTATCAACCACATCCCAGGCGCGGTACACGACCCCGTACTGACCTTCCGCCAGAAGGTTGGCAATGCGATACCGTTTGTTGAGAAGCTCACCTGGATATAATGGCATGGTTCCTCTACAGAATTATCCGTCCAGCCGCAGCATGACTTGTTCCAAGCTGCTGCTTTTCCCCACAATTGTAACCCGGTCGCCGAGTTCAAGCTGCGTGTAGCCATGAGAAATAATGGTATGGCCATTGCGATGTACCGACAATACAAGCGTATCCAGGGGCAGCTGCAGCTCGCGCAGGGCAATGCCGTGCAGCACCGGATTGCGCAGTTCGACGTCTACTACGTCCTGATCCGCTTCCATGCCTAGCAGCAGGGAGGCGGCTGAAGGTGAGCGGACAAATTGCTCCAACAGCCCCACCATTACCGTGGCTGGGTCGATAATCAGCGCCCCAAGCGCGTGGAACCGATCAAAGTTTGCCCGATCATTGAGCCGCACAACGACAGTATCGATGCCAAAATTCTCATAGAGCGTTTCGCAAATGGCATAATTTTCTTCATCAGATAGCATGAGGACGGCGGCATCGGCATGATCCGCATCCAGCGACTGCAAACTTTCCAGCGAAAAGTCAGGGGTGGGTATTAAGGTTACATCAGACTGCGCCGGGTCAGAAACCTGGTCAATGAGGCTAGGCTCCAGGCAGGCAACTTTGACTTCCCAGCCGTGCCGCTGCAGCTGTTGAGCGAGTAGGAGCGAATGTCCTTCCACCCCAAATATGATTGCGTCGCGTACGCCATCGAATTCGGCCGTTTTGGCACGGGTACGCGACTCGCCCAGGTGGTTAATGGCCCATTTGAAGAAAAGTGGCCCAACCATTTCATTTAACACAACAACGGCAATAATGAGCGTTGCAAACTCTGCGCCTAATGCAGGAAACTCAACGACCGTTTCCTTAGCCAACCCCAGGGCAACGCCGGCCTGGGTCACAAAGGCCATCCATTTGAGTCGATTGTAGCGGAACGCGTCTCTGGCCAGCGTCCCTCCTACAAACGAACCAATCATAACGGCAACAATGCGAACCAGGAACAGGGCGAGGGCAATTTGCCAAGCCTGCGCCAGAATATCAAGCTCTAACGATATGCCAGTCAGGGTGAAGAACGCCACATAAATAAACGGACCAATATCGTGGAGCCGCTGGACATATTCGGCACGCAGCGGACTATAGTTGTTCACGATAAAGCTGGCGATCATGCAGACAAGAAGCGGTTCTACCAAAATCTCGAACGGTAAGTTTGTGTGCGAATATGCTCGCAACCAGTGAGAAAACAGGAAGATAGCGTAGCCGGCAAGTAAAATCAAAGTGGTCTTTATCTGCGAATTGAAGTGGCGAGCCAATATCCAGCGCAAAATCCAGGAAAGTGAATAACCCAGCAAGCCTACCAAGGTCAGCTCACCCAGGAGCAGCAAGCCAAAGCTCAAACTAATGGCAACATCGCTAAATAAGGCATCGGCAACTGAGATGCTTAGGGCAAAAAAGATGATTACCAGAAAATCCATAATGACGGTAACGCCCAGCGCAGTCTGGGTGTATGGCCCTTTGGCACGCAGTTCGTTTACGATGGCAATGGCAGAGGAGGGTGACCGGGCAATTAGAATGGATCCGACGAGGAGAGCCACGGCAAAACGGCCGTTTTGGGCCAGCGACGCCATGAATGGAATATGATCAGCCAGCAGCAGCATGGCGATGGTCACAAAAACAACCGTGGTAATGATGAGACCGCCCGTTACAAAACCAATGCTTCGCAAGCGCCCCCGTAGCTCTGGCAAGTACAGTTCACTGCCCGCCGCAAACGCAATGAATGCCAGCGACACGTCATCAATAAAGCGCAGCTGCTCAATCGATTCCTCGCTGGTAAAGCCGAGGATAAACGGCCCTACTAACAAGCCAGCAAAGAGATAGCCAGTGATAAGCGGTAGGTTGAGCCGAGTGAAATATTCACCAATCTGACGGCTGGCCAGAGCCACAATGCCAAAGGCTACAAGTACGATAAGCGTATCGGAGAAATGAGTCATCAGTTAAGCAGTACGGTCATAGAGCGGTGAATCTTGATTTTCAAAACGTAATCTCACTTCTCCCAGTTTGGCAGTTGAGCCAAACACGGTGATTTTATCGCCAACCTTAAGCTGGGTATGCCCATGAGAAACCAGCGCCTGGCCGCCCCGACGTACTGACAAAATAAGGACGTCCAACGGCAAGCGCAGGTCGCGCAAGGTAATGCCATCTAAATCAGCGTTGCGCAGATCCAGGTCGATAATATCTTGCTCCTGGTTAGCACCGAGCATCATCATAGTTGAAGCAGGTGCCCGAACTAATTGGCCCAACAAGCTAACAACGGCCGTATCCGGGTCTACGATCAAGGCACCCAACTCCCGGAATTTGGAACGCATCTCCCGATCCCGTGAATGGACAACAACGGTTTCCGTCCCTATCTCTTCATAAATCAATTCACATACCTGCAGATTTTCCGCGTCAGATAACATGAGCACAAAGCTGTCGGCCTGGAGCGCTTCCAGCGAATTCAGCGAGTCCAACGAGAAATCTGGCAGCAGTCTGACATCCAGTGAATGGTCTTCTAGCTGGGCCAGGCGCGTTTGCA
This sequence comes from uncultured Anaerolineae bacterium, assembly GCA_965368765.1. Taxonomy (GTDB): domain Bacteria; phylum Chloroflexota; class Anaerolineae; order Promineifilales; family Promineifilaceae; genus Leptofilum. The sequence goes on from CBDUOF010000136.1 coordinate 7,415, forward strand.
TCTTCTCATTGTTCAGGGCAGCCAGGCGCACCTGCCACTGATGCGACTTTAGCTGCTGTGCCAGCGTCACTGACTGAGGGGTTAATCCCAGAATGATGGCGTCGCGTACCCCATCGAATGGCGCCGTATCAGCCCGCAAATGAGACTCGCCGACGCGGTTGAGGGCCAGCTTGAATAGGATGGGTCCCACAATTTCATTGATCACCACCATCGCAATAATGGTAGTGGCAAAGGTATCGCCCCAACCGGGGAACTCGACCGCCACCTCCTTGGCCAATCCCAGGGCAACCCCGGCCTGCGTTACGAATACCATCCATTTGTAGCGATTGCTTTTTGCCGGATCGCCTGCCAGCGTTCCCCCGGCAAAGGAGCCGATGATAATAACCACGACGCGAATAAGCGCCAGACCCAGAGCGATGGGCCACACTTGGGCCAGAATATCGAGCTTTAGCCCTTGCCCTACCAAGGTAAAGAAGGCGACGTACACAAACGGCCCCACATTGTGCAAAATCTCAGAAAATTCCAGGCGGTGGTTGCTGTAATTGTTGATAATAAAGCTGGCGACCATACAAATGAGCAGTGGCTCCAGCAGAATCTCAACAGGAAAGTTGTCGTGGGTGTATTCACGCACAAAATTTGAGAGTAGGTAAACGCTAAAGCCCAGGAGGAGGATAACGGCCGTTTTTGTCCATCCTTGCCAATGTCGTGCCAAAACCAGCAGCAGCAGCCGGCTTAGGAGATAACCTAGCCCGACTGACAACAACAGCTCGACCACCAGCAGCAAGATCAGACCCAGGTTTAGCGATACGCCCGTTAGAACCGCACCGGTGATGTCAGCGCTAATAGCAAACAAGACAATCACCAGCACGTCTGAAATGACCGTGACGCCCAGGGCCAATTGGGTAAATGGACCGCGTGCCCGCAGCTCATTAATGAGCGCAATCGCCACTGAAGGTGACCGGGCTACCATAATGGTTCCGGCCATCAGGGCAACGGCAATCTGGCCGCTAAGGGAGAATTCCTGAAAGAACGGAATGAAATCAGCCAGTAGAAAAACGGCCAGCGTACCGCCCACAATGGTGACAAACACAATGGACGCTGTCACCAGCCCAATGCTGCGCAGTCTTCCCCGAATTTCTGGTAAATACAGTTCGCTGCCCGCGGCAAAGGCAATAAAGGCCAGCGAAATCTCATCGATAAACCGGAGGGCTTCAATGGCTGCGGAACTCGAAAACCCAAGCACAAACGGCCCGGCCAACAGGCCCGTAAACAAATAGCCACTGACCTTAGGTAGATTGAAATGAGAGAAGAGTCTCCCGATTTGCCAGGAAGCGAGGGCAATAAGAGTAAAGCTGAGCGTGAAAAGTGGTAAATCCTGAAATAGTTCCATAGCGTTATTAGCGTCTCGTGTTTGGGGCAACCAGACAAGAAACCGCTTATTATCTCACTCGATATCTATTCTCATAAATGATGGGAAGTGGGTTTTGAGCGGCTGAATATTTGTCTTTGACCTAAGTTAGCAAATGATTATTGAATCAGAATCCCGTTCCTGAAAGGCTATTTGCTCACGAATTTGACGATCTGTGAGCGTTTTGCCACCTGGAACAAGCAATTATTTCTCATCATTATCGTTCAGGCGATGGATAACGGCAATACATTGACCAGTGAAAACCGAAAAAGGGGCGGCGATATTTAGGACATACACATCTAAATCTTCACCATTTGGAATGCCGTAAGATTTCGCGACTAGGGGGCAATTTCTCTAAAGTAATCCAGCAGCAGCAGATGAACAAACATGTAGCCACCGCCCACTTTCCGCAGCAGATTGCGCTCGGCGGCGTAATCCAGAAAGTGTACGTAATCGGCCGGAGCCAGCTGGTGCTGGGCCAAAATGCGGCTGAGCTGTCGCTGCTGCATTGCCGCCAGCCCGCCGTAAGCCAGTCCGGCAGAGACGCCAAGGTAGAGGATGGTTCCAATTGCAAAAGGCAGAAAAGTTTGCCAGGTTAGCGGCAGGTTGAGCCAGTTAATAATCAGCCAACTTAGCCCCAGACCTACGGCCGTTCCTGCCCCGGTTAATATGCCAATGAGACGGCCGTTAAATTTTGAACGCTCAAAGCCTTGCCCCGGGCGTGTCCGCATCTTCATTTCATCCCGCTCCAGGGCGTGTGCCACCGTTTGGCTTACAAGGCCAACCATGGCCAGTGCGGGAATCCAGGCTGGGGAAACGGCCATATTCAGCCCGCGCCCCACCAGCCAAAGTGCCCCGCCCACCAGCGCCCCGCCCACCGTGCCCAGGCTCCCGCCTAGCAGCGCCCGCAGCCAATGCCAGCTCAGCGTCTCCACCGTTTCAATGCGGAACCATGACACCCGTGCCCACACCAGAAGCAGCCGGAAAAACGCCAGCAGACCACCCGTGATGAGCCCAATGGCCGTTCCTGCCAGCAATCCCCGCCAATCTCCCAGCAGCAGCCCCACCACGCCCGTTAGCAGCCCAATCAGCACAAACAGCGCCACCAGCCGGGTACGCAATCCGCGCACAAAGTGACGCTGCCAGTCGCGGGGCAGCCAGTTGGGCTGCAAACCTTCCAGGAAAAAGATCGTCTGGTTAAACTGCGACATCTTTTGGGCCAGCCAGGAAAGCCACTGTATCGTCTGATCCGGTTCATAGAGGGAGTCGCCACCGCGATATCGCGCCATACGCTCGACATACACATCAAACAGCAAGGTACGCCCCATTTGGCGGTTGCCCAATGACAGCGCCACCTCTTCCGGCATGCGGTAATAGGCCAGCGTCATCATGCTTAGCATCAGGGGGGATTCAGCCAGTTCGCGCAGCGTCATGTCTGTTTGCAGTGCGGCGCGCAGCCCCGCCAGCCGAGGTCCCATGCTGCCTAAATAGGTGTCAATTTGCTCTAGCGAGAGCGGCTGCAGCACAATGGCCTGTGCCAGATTAAGGCGGGTTGCCAGCGCCTCGTAATCTTTGATGCGACAGGTGACAATAGTGGGCATGGTCATGTATCGTTGCCGAAACTGATTGATTGCCTGGGCGCAGGCGACGCGCTGCGCCTGTTCGACCTCATCCAGACCGTCCAGCAGGGGGAGCAGCTGACCATTTTTCAGCCAGGCCTGACCCAGGCGACGCGGCACCTCATACCGATTGGCCAACTCGTTGACCATCCAATCCCCCAGTGCAACATTACCCGTCCAGCTTGCCAGGCTAAACACCACCGGGACAGGGTGGGCGCTGTCCATCTCGGCCCGCAGCAGCAAATCGCTGACAAGCTGAAGGAGAACGGTGGTTTTGCCTGCACCAGGGTCGCCCATGATGAGCAGCGTACCGTCGGCTTCGTCGTACACATCGGTAATGACCGTGCCCAGCGGCAGTGGCTGGTTAAATATCTCATCGGGCAGCAAGTTGTCGGGCTGCTGCCAATCGGGCTGCGACCAATCGGCCGCAGCCTGGCTGACAACGGCGTTGGTGCGGTAGGTCATCGCCAGATCAATCAGTTCTGCGCCGTGGAGCGACTCTTGCAGCACGCCGACGAGCCAATATGTTTTGACACGTTGCAGCATGACCTGGCGGTTGTGGTTGGTTTGATCTTCCATAGGTTCTTCTGATTACATCAAATTTTTCACGATACGGCCGTCTTTCATCACCAGCCGAATATTGTTCACATCTTCTAAACTGCGGATATCGGCCAGAGGGTCTGTGCTGGTGATAATCACGTCGGCCAGCTTGCCTGCCTCCAGGGTGCCAACCTTGTCCTCCCAACCCAGGCACTCTGCCGCCACTTTCGTTGTGGCCACAATCGAATCCATTGGCGACAGGCCCACATTGCACATCAGCCCCAGTTCACGAAGGTTTGTGCCGTGCTTCATCACCCCGGCGTCGGTGCCCATCGCAATTTTGACGCCTGCCTTAAACGCCTTGCCAATATTCTCGCTGTGAATTTCAATCACCTCACGGGATTTGCGGATGCCCCATTCTGGCATGTTGCCTCCGGCCTCGCCTGCTTCCAGCACGGCCAGCGGAGCCAGCAGCGTGGGTACCAGGAACGTGCCCCGCTCCAGCATCAGCTCAATTGCCTCATCATCGACGTAAATGCCGTGCTCAATAGAATGAATCCCGGCGCGCACCGCATTTTTAATGCCTTCTGCCCCCTGGGCATGGGCCATCACCTTCACTCCGCGCCGGTATGCCGCTTCTTGCACCATTACTTCGAGCTCTTCCTGGGTAAATTGGGTGAATTCGGGATGGTCGGTGGGGCTTAGCACGCCGCCCGTGGAGCAAACTTTGATGATGTCTGCTCCAGCACGCAGCACCTCGCGCACCTTCTTGCGTACCTCTTCCACGCCATCGCATAGACCACCAGGGCGGCCCGGGGTGGCAGGAATGAGGCCAAAATCAATGCCAGAGGGCAGCCAGCTGTCGCCATGGCCGCCGGTAATGGTCAATACAGAGATGCTGATTTGCATCCGTGGTCCCGCTATCAGCCCACGTTCAACCGCTTGCTTCATGCCCAAGTCGGCCCCGCCCGCATCGCGCACGGAGGTGATGCCTGCTTCCAGGGTGCGCCGCATGGGGGCAATGGCCTTGTAATAGTTGAGCGAGAAAGGGGTGTTCATTGCTTCATTGAAGTCAATGCCATCGAAGATGAAGTGGATATGGGTGTCGATGAGGCCGGGCAAAATATGCCCGCCCGCCGCGTCAATCATGTGTACATCGCTGTTGGGCAGGCGAATCTCGCTTTTGCGGCCCACCTGCTCAATCTTGTTATCGCGGATGAGGATGGCGCTGTTTTGTGGCAGGGAACGGCCGTCGCCGATAATCACCGTGCCATTGTGAATAAGGGAATAGGTCATGGGGAACTCTCCAAACTGTGAGCGATGTGACGGCGCAAAAGAATCACATTGCCGGGATTTGTTCAATTAAAATACGTCGTATGGTTGCCAAGTATCGGCAGAGAAAGTGTACCGGATGTTTTGAGGTAGGGCTAGCACCGTTTCGCTCACCCATGCCAACGACGTGCCCAGGGGGAACCTACCAGGTTGTCATTAAGTAGGGAGATTGCTGGTGAGCAGGGCGTCGTATACATCATCCAGCCAGCGGTCTTGTGGAGGGACGACGCTGGGCTTGGGCTGTAAATTGGCCCAAAAAGGGGCAAAGATGTGGTTGTTGTCACTGGGTAATGTCCAGCGGTCGGGGGTGTCCTGGTGGCAAGTCAAATGGAGATAGTGGCGGGTTTTGGTTTGGCTTAAACAGGATTGCGGTAGCCAGCCAATGATCTGCAGGCGAAGCGCCTGCGGGTTTGGGTATCGATCATATTCCAGGTAAGTGACCTGACGAAAACGGCCGTTCTCCTCCCCTATCTGCACGGTTACGCCACGGGTAAACGGCCGTTTAAAGGGGAGCGATCGGTCATCTGGCTGGCTGAAGATGTGGCAGTCGCGGGTAAGCACCGCTTCATCGGGGGCCAATTCATTCTCGATATTGCCTAGATAGCGTCGGACAGTCAGCTGTGTCAGACCCGTTTCTTCACGAGATTCCCGCAAAGCGGCCGTTCGCCAATCCTCCCCCTTTTCCACCGTCCCTGCGGGAATTTGCACGCCGGTCGTGGG